>JAATGE010000007.1 GCA_015654825.1 Rhodospirillales bacterium | reverse complement strand
ACACCGGCGACTTGTTAGCGCAATGAAACCCCAGCACCAGGTCAACGATCGGCTGCTCCCCCGCCAGCGACCGGCTCACGATCGACGGCGGCAGATACCCGCCGATCGAAGCCGGCAGCAGCGCCACCCCCCGCGTCGATCCCACCAGCGAAATCGCCATCGCGAAATTATCCACCTCCAGATGCGGCGTAATCCGCACCCCGCATTGCTCCAGGTAATCGCTGATCACACCTCGCAATATCCGCGGCACCGGCGAAATCCCGATAAACACCTCGCCCGCAAAATCCCGCGCATCGACAACCCCCCGCCCCGCCAGCCGGTGATCCCGCGGCAAAATAGCAACGAGCGGCTCCCGCAGAACCAGCCGGTATTCCAGATCGGCAACAGGCTCGCGCCGCAGAAACGCGACATCCAGCCTCCCGCGCTGCAGATCGTTGGCCAGGTCAACTGAAAACCCGCTGAAAACCCGCACCTCCAGATGGGGCAGATCGTCGCGCAGAATATTCGTCGTCGGCGGAATGCAATCCGCCTCCTGGCCCGTCAGGAACCCCACCGCCAGCACCGGCTTGGCCGGCTGCGCCACCCGCCGCGCCGCCTCCACCCCCGCCTCCGCCTGCGCCAGCGACAGCCGCGCGTGATCCAGGAACGCCCGCCCCGCCGCGGTCAATTCCACGCCCCGCGCACTGCGCCGCAACAACTCCGCGCCCACCTCCAACTCCAGGTCGCGGATCTGCCGGCTCAGCGAAGGCTGCGCCGTATGCAGCCTCTTCTCCGCCGCCAGCTTCAGGCTGCCTTCCTCCGCGACCGCAATGAAATAGCGCAGATGCCTGAGTTCCATGGCCGCCCCCTATACCTCCAAGGCATAGCCCGCAGCCTACAAAGTCTTATCCGCCGGCGCCAGCGATGCCTAAATCTCCGTGCCAATCCTGCAAGGAAGCTCCCCAATGCCCAAGCTGACCAACAAGATAGCGCTCGTCACCGGCGGCTCCCGCGGCATCGGCGCCGCCATCGCCAAACGCCTGGCGTCCGAAGGCGCCACCGTCGCCATCACCTACACAAAGGGCGCCGAGGCCGCCGCCGCCGTGGTCGGCGCGATCGAGGCCGCCGGCGGCAAATCCCTCGCCATCCAGGCCGACGCCGCCGACGCCGACGCCGTTACGCAAGCGGTTGAAAAAACCGTCGCGACCTACGGCGGCCTCGACATCCTGGTCAACAACGCCGGCACCGCCATTCCGAAACCGTTCCAGGAAGCCACGATCGAGGAACTCGACCGCGTCATCGACATCAACATCCGCGGCACCTTCATTGCCACCCTCGCGGCGCTGAAGCACCTGCGCAACGGTGGGCGAATCATATCGATCGGTTCCTGTGTCGGCGAGCGCAACATGACCCCCGGCCTCGCCGCCTACGCCGCGACCAAGGGCGCCGTAAAAATGTTCACCCAGGGCCTCGCCCGCGAAGTCGGCGACCGCGCCATCACCGTCAACAACGTCCAGCCCGGCCCGATTGACACCGAATTGAATCCCGCCGCCGGCGACTGGGCCGCCCCCCAAATAGCCAACACCGCGCTAAAACGTTACGGCCACGTCGAAGAAATCGCCGCCATGGTCGCCTTCGTCGCCGGCCCCGAAGCCGCGTACATAACCGGCGCCAACCTCACCGTAGACGGCGGCACCAACGCCTGACGCAGCAGAAGGCCAGGGGCTCTGCCCCTGGACCAAGCTGGGGCCGCAGGCCCCAGACCCCAATTTTGTTTTGTTTCCGAGTCCGGCCCTGCCCCCTAGTCTAAAACCCCGTCATCGCGAGCCGCCCTCGCGGCGTGGCGACCCAGCCGGCCTCACGACACCCACTGCCAACCCGGACAACACGGCCCGCTCCAAGCAAGCGTAGGGCGTGCTCCAGCACGCCAACGCAAGCAGCCCCCGCCCCTGTAGAAGCGAGCCGTAGCCCGGCGCACGCGCAACGTAATCCGGGAACTTCCGCGAACCCAAGCAATGCCTCCATCACGGTACACCCATCGCCCATCCCAACCCCCTCGCCCTGCCCCGCGCCAAACCCCGCAACGCCATCGCATACCCCTGACCCGTAGGGCGGAAACGCGAAGCGTGTT
>JAATGE010000227.1 GCA_015654825.1 Rhodospirillales bacterium | reverse complement strand
GTCGTGCATCTGCATATCGACCGGCATCTGCGCCTGGTGGAACGCCTCGATCCGCGTCGCCGCCAGATCCAGCGCCGCGAGCAATTCCGCCGAAACCCGCCCCACCGCCGCATCGACCTCGTCCGCGCCGACCCGCAACCGCGCCGGCGTCAGCACCACCCGATCGAACCGCGCCGTATACTCGCACAGCGCCCGGTCTCCCTCCGCCCGCACCCGCGCCAGGATCTCGGCCACCACCCCATCGACCCGCTGCGTAGTTTCGCGCGCCTGCGCCAGCAGCGCCTCAAATGCAGCTTCGAACCCCAAATCAGCCGTGCTCAGGAACTTCATGCACCCACCAACGAACAAAAGTTTTTGCTGCTTTTTTCAAAAAGAAGTTCTTTTTCTTGTTCTTTTTTGAAAAAAAGAACCAAAAAACTTTTGTTAATTTGGCTTCCGTTCGAAACGCCCCTAGTGCTGCGCGCCATGAATTTCGCCGCCTCTCCCGCGCATGCCACCCACACCGGCGCTTCTACCCATCCCGCCGGCCTGTGGCGCGTAATCAAAACCTACGACCACGCGGAGGGCCTGTCCTGCTGCTTCCGCCAATGGCAGGCCGGCCTTTCCCACTGTCGCTACCTGCACGGCTACGCCCTGGCCTTCCGCTTCACCTTCCTCTGCGAAACCCTCGACGACCGCGGCTGGTGCATCGATTTCGGCGGCCTCAAGCCCCTGCGCGCCTGGCTGCACGAAACCTTCGACCACACCACCCTCGCCGCCGCCGACGACCCCGAGCTCCCGACCCTGCGGGCGCTGCACGCCCAGGGCCTGATCCAGCTCCGCATTCTCCCCGCCGTCGGCTGCGAAGCCTTCGCCGCCGCCGCCCACGCCTGGTCCGACGCCTACGCCCGCGCCCAGACCGCCAACCGCGTCTGGGTTGAATCCGCAGAAGTCGCCGAGCACGGCGCCAACGCCGCCAGCTACCAGCCGGTCTGACGGCCGATTACGAGACCCGCCGCCCCTTGGCCGAGCGCAGCGGTCTGTGTATCCCCCCCGCATGACCGCCGACCTGCCGCATGCTGTCCTGCTGGAAAACGCCTCCAACCTGCGCGACCTAGGCGGATGGCCCACGCAGGACGGCCGCACCGTCCGCCGCGGCCTGATCTTCCGCGCCCCCGCGCTCGTAGACCTCTCTGAAACCGACCTCGCCACCGTCGCCGCCCTCAACATAAAAATCACCTGCGACTTCCGCGGCGTCCGCGAAAGCGCCGCCAGCCCCGTCCTCCTCGCCGGCGCCCGCATGCAAAACCTGCCCATCGAACCCTCCGTCGGCGGCAGCCTGCGCGACATCCTGCGCACCGGCCTGGCCACCGGCCACGTCGACCCAGGCGAAATGTTCGACCTCCTGCGCGAGGCCTACCAAGCTTACGCCCTGCTCAGCTTCGAACGCTACCGCACCCTGTTCGAACTGCTGGGCAACGAGGAAAACCTGCCTTTGCTGTTCCACTGCGCCGCCGGCAAAGACCGCACCGGCTTCGGCGCCGCCCTGCTCCTCACCGCCCTCGGCGTCGAGTGGCAGTACGTCATGCAGGACTACCTCGCCACCAACGCCCTCTGGCGCCGCGAAACCGCGAAATTCCTTGACTTGCCGGACCCCATCCGCAACACCCTGCTGACCGCCCACGGCGAACTCCTGACCGCCGCCTTCGACGCCCTGCGCGGCGCCTACGGCTCCGTCGACGCCTACCTGGAACGCGCCCTGGGCCTAGACGCTTCCACTCATGCGGCCCTGAAGCACCGCCTGCTGACCACCTGAACCCGGCAGCCCCCCAAAGGAGCACCCCCCCTGGATTTCGGCGTAAGCCTCTCCGCCGCCCTCGCCCACGCCGGCGGCACCGTGCTGTGGCAGGGCGCGGCCGTGATCGGCGCCACGTTTGTGCTGGAGGACGCAGCCACCGTCGGCGCCGCCATGGCCGTGCAGGACGGCCGCCTCGCCCTCCCCGTCGCCCTGATCGCGCTCTATCTCGGCATCGTCCTCGGCGACCTCGGCCTCTACGGTCTCCGCCGCCTCGCCGCCGCCGTCCCATGGGCCCAGCGCCTGATCCCCCAACCGCGCCAGGACCGCGGCCGCGAGTGGCTCGAACACCACGTCTTCAAAACCGTCTTCGTCGCCCGCTTCATGCCCGGCGTCCGCCTGCCCACCTACACCGCCTGCGGCTTCCTGCGCGCCAGCCTGCTGCGCTTCGCGCTCGCCGCAATCCTCGCCACCTTGATCTGGACCACCCTGCTGTTCGGCATATCGTTGGGTGTCGGCGCCGTCATCATGGCCCACCTCAGCGCCTGGCGCTGGGCCGGCGCCGCCGGGTTTGTGCTGGCCATCGTCCTCGCCGGACGCCTCGTGCGGAGGGTCGAGTTTGCTAAGTAGTCGTCAGCTATTACAGAAAAAGGCTAGGGGCTCTGCCCCTAGGACCCCGCTGGGGACTAGTCCCCAGACCCCATTTAATTTGTTCCGGGTATGACATCGACTCCGAGCGACAATACCGCGGTCGACGCCTCGTTCATGTCGTACAGCGGACTCCAGTCGGCCCCCCCAATTTCTCCTCTTGAGTTCCTGCCGGGTTGGTTCGTCTACCTGCCCGTCATTATCCAATGGTTTGCACTCGGCTTCTGGCACGGCGACCTCAGCCTCCCCACAGCCGCCAACCCCCGCATTCGCACCGGCGGCCTCTGCGGCGAGCGCAAAACCGAAATCCTCGACATCGCCGGCCCCACCGCCCGCGCCATAATTGCTCCCTACGCCACGCTCACCACCTCCACCAACGACCTGCCCCGTGCCCTCGCCGCCCTGGCGCACGCCGCCATCACCCTCCCCATCGTCGTAAAACCCGACATCGGCTGCAACGGCACCGGCGTCCGCCTCATCAAAACCGAGGCCCGGCTCGCCGAAACCCTCGCCGCCTTCCCGCGCAACATCGATCTGGTGCTGCAGCAATTCGTCCCCCTCCCGGGCGAGGCCGGCATTTTCTACATGCGCCACCCCGACGCCCCCACCGGCCGCATCACCTCCCTGACCTTAAAGTACCCCCCCACCATCACCGGCGACGGCACCCACACATTACGCGCCCTGATCGACGCCGACCCCCGCCACCGCCGCGCCCGGCACCTCTATTTCCCCCGCCTCTCCGCCACCCTCGACACCGTCCCCGCCGCCGGCGAAACAATCCCCCTGGTCTTCGCCGGCAACCATTGCAAGGGCAGCATTTTCCGCAACGGCGCCGCCGAAATAACCCCCGCCCTCACGTCCCGCATCGACGCAATCGCCCGCGACCTCCCCGACTTCCATTTCGGCCGCCTCGACGTCCGTTTCGAATCCCTCGCCGCCCTCCGCCGCGGCGACGGCTTCCGCATCATAGAAATCAACGGCGTCGGCTCCGAGGCCACCCACATCTGGGACCCCTCCACCCCCCTGCGCACCATCTGGCTGGACCAGCTCCACCACTACGCCGCCGCCTGGTCCATAGCCGCCACCCTCCGCCGCCGCGGCACCCAAACCACCGGCCTATGGCCCATGTACCGCGACTGGCAAACCCAACTCCGCCTAATGTCCACCTACCCCCTGAACGACTGAGGCAAGCATCGCCATGGGCTACTTGCCAACTCGAACCCTGCAGCGAGCATCCGTCGGTCATGGAGGCGTTATCCGTACCCGCCCGGCGGCCGATCAAGCCGATCTACGTCCAGCGTTTTGTCCGGTTGATGGATGCGGTACGAGGCAACAATGACCCAGACTGACTACCCTTTCACCGTCCGCCCCCTCACCGCCGACGAAGGCGGCGGCTACCTGATCGAATACCCCGACCTCCCCGGCTGCATCTCCGACGGCGAAACGATCGCCGAGGCCATCGCCAACGGCAGCGAGGCCCAGGCCGCCTGGATAACCGCCATGCGCGAAGCCGGCCGCCCGGTCCCGCCTCCAGGCGCCGACCCCGCCGAGGCTTACTCCGGCAAATGGGTCTTGCGCGCCCCCCGCCCCCCGCTCCCTGCACCGCTCCCTCGCCGAACGCGCCCGCCGAGAGGGCGTCAGCCTCAACATGCTGGCCGTCACCCTCCTGGCCGAAGGCCTCGGCCACCGCCCCCCAGAGTAGGTCCCGTCGCCATGCGAGCACTACCTCGTTGTAACCGTTGTACCCGTAGCCCGGATTAGCGAAGCGTAATCCGGGTCCTCGCCCTCAAGCGCGACGCCTCCTATCGTCCCGCCCACGCCGCCCACAGCGTCGGTGCCCGCGAGAGAATTTGCGTCGGACATGAACAAGGCCAGGGCTCTGAGTTTGTGATTTTTTGCCAGGCC
>JAATGE010000407.1 GCA_015654825.1 Rhodospirillales bacterium | reverse complement strand
TTTGTCGATCGCCGGCAATTGCCGCATGTGCCTGGTGGAGGTGGAGAAATCCCCAAAACCCGTGGCGAGTTGCGCCTATCCCATAGGCGAAGGCATGGTGGTCAAGACCGATACGCCGATGGTGCGCCAGGCCAGGCGCGGTGTAATGGAATTCCTGCTCATCAACCATCCGCTGGATTGCCCGATTTGCGACCAGGGCGGCGAGTGCGACCTGCAGGACCAGTCCTACGCCTATGGCATGGATCATTCCCGGTATCTCGAAAACAAGCGGGCGGTGAAGGACAAGAACCTCGGTCCGCTGGTGAAGACCGTGATGACCCGATGCATCCAGTGCACGCGGTGCATCCGTTTCGCGACCGAGGTAGCCGGCGTTTCCGAACTGGGTGCGACCGGGCGCGGCGAAAGCATGGAGGTTGGCACCTATGTGGAGCATGCGCTAACTTCCGAACTTTCGGGGAATTTGATCGATATTTGTCCGGTTGGCGCGCTGACCAGCAAGCCGTACGCGTTCGTGGCGCGGTCGTGGGAACTGACGAAGACCGAAAGCGTGGACGTGCTGGATGCGCTCGGCACCCCGATACGGATCGATTCGCGCGGGCCGGAAGTGTTGCGGATCCTGCCGCGGGTAGATGATTCGCTGAACGAAGAATGGATGGCGGACAAAGGTCGCTTCTCCATCGACGGCCTTCGGCGGCGACGGCTGGACCGGCCATGGGTGCGGCGGGACGGCAAACTTGTTCCGGCGACGTGGCCGGAGGCGTTTGCCGCCATCGCGGCGCGCGTGCGCGCGGTGGAGGGAACGCGGATCGGCGCAATCGGGGGCGATCTGTGCGATGCGGAAAGCATGGTCGCGCTGAAGGACCTGCTCGCGGCGCTTGGCTCGCAGAATTTCGATTGCCGCCAGGACGGCGCCCGGCTGGACCCGAGCCGGCGTGATTTTTATTTATTCAATCCGGGTGTCGTGGGCATCGACGAGGCGGATGCACTACTGATCATAGGCAGCAATCCAAGGCGCGAATCGCCGGTGCTGAATGCGCGAATCCGCAAGCGGCTCGTCGCCGGCAATTTTGCCATCGGCGTCGTCGGGCCTCATGCCGACCTCACCTACGCAACGGAATATCTGGGCGAAACACCGGACCTGCTGACGTCGCTGCACGATGGCTCGCACGCTTTCGCTGGTGTGCTGCGCGACGCCAAACGCCCGATCATATTGCTCGGCCAGGGCGCCGTGGCACGGTCGGACGGGGCCGCGGTGCTCGCGGCAGCATGGCGGCTCGCTGAGCAGACGGGTGCGCTGCTGCCGGACTGGCACGGGTTTGCCATGCTGCACACCGCCGCGGCGCGCGTCGGCGCGCTCGATCTCGGTTTTGTGCCGGGCCCGGAAGGGTTGGCACTCGATGGCATGCTGGGCGGCGGCGTCGATGTGCTGTGGCTGCTCGGGGCGGACGAGTTCGATACCGGGCGGATTGGTGCCGAAACGTTCGTGGTGTACCAGGGCCACCATGGCGATCGCGGCGCGGCAAGGGCGGATGTGATCCTGCCGGGTGCCGCCTACACCGAAAAGAACGGCACGTATGTGAACACCGAAGGCCGCGTGCAGCGGGGCTGGCGGGCGTTGTTTCCGCCCGGAGACGCACGGGAGGATTGGCGCATTCTGCGGGCGTTCAGCGACGTGGTCGGGCACACGCTGCCGTACGACGATCTGGACGGCGTGCGAGCGCGGCTGGCGGCGGTGAATAAGGTTTTTGCGCGTGAGGGGATGCATCGGTTCGGGGCAACCGATCGCAGTGGGCCGCATGGCGACCCGGCGGCGCTGGCGGGTGATGCGTTCGTGCCGGCCGTAAGCGATTATTACCAGACCAATGCGATCAGCCGGGCCAGTGCCACGATGGCGGAGTGCTCGCGGATGTATGCGGCGCCGTTGCAAGTCGCGGCGGAGTAGGGCGGTGTACGAATTCTTTCACGCAACCGTTCCGGGCCACGTGCTGCTCGTGGTGCTGGAAACCCTCGCGGTGCTGGTCCCGGTGCTGCTGCTGATGGCGTATGCCACCTATTTCGAGCGCAAGGCGCTGGGCGCGTTCCAGTTGCGCAAAGGACCGAACCGGGTGGGCCCGTTCGGCTTGATGCAGCCGTTCGCGGACGCGATCAAGCTGCTGATGAAGGAAACCATCATTCCTTCCGGCGCCAATAGGGTGTTGTTCCTGATGGCACCGGCCATCACGTTCATTCTGGCGTGCATGGCGTGGGCGGTGATCCCGACATTCGACGGCGGCGCGATCGCCGACATCAATGTGGGCATTCTGTATCTGTTCGCGATTTCCTCGCTCGGCGTTTACGGCATTGTCATCGCCGGCTGGGCCAGCAACTCGAAATAGGCGTTCTTGGGCGCGCTGCGATCGGCGGCGCAGATGGTCAGCTACGAGGTTTCGATCGGGTTTGTACTGGTCAGTGTGCTGCTGTGCGCGGGCAGCCTGAACTTGAATGAGATCGTTCAGGCGCAGGCGAACATGTGGTTCTTCATACCGCTGTTCCCGATGTTCATCGTGTTCCTGGTCTCCATGCTGGCGGAAACCAACCGCGCGCCGTTCGACCTGCCGGAAGGCGAAAGCGAGCTCGTCGCCGGATTCTTCGTGGAATACAGCGCCATGGCGTTCGCGCTGTTCTATCTCGGCGAATATACCAACATGATCATGATGTCGGCGCTGGCCAGCATCCTGTTTCTCGGCGGCTGGCAGGCCCCGTTCGGCCTGACCTTCATCCCAGGCGTTTTCTGGCTGCTGCTGAAGATCTGCATTTTCATGTTTTTCTTCTTCTGGGTGCGCGCCACGTTTCCGCGCTACCGCTACGACCAGCTGATGCGGCTGGGATGGAAGGTGTTCCTGCCGCTGTCGCTGTTGTATCTGGTTTTGACGGCCGGATTCCTAGAAGCGTTCAACATGGTACCGGGAGCGCCGACATGAGCGAACCGCATGAGCGCAC
>JAATGE010000088.1 GCA_015654825.1 Rhodospirillales bacterium | reverse complement strand
TAAACCGGGCGTGACGGGTTACGGCGGCACTAGCTCGCCCAAAGGCCCCAAAAAACAGCCGAAAAACGCGCTTTTTTGCCGGTTGCCCACAGCTGAAGACGGACTGGCAAAAAATCACAAACTCAGAGCCCTGGCCTTCCTGCGCTTATCTGCGCGGTCGGCTGCATACAATCCTTTACGTGCCCTCCGCGCTGGCGCAGCGTCGGTGCCTCCCCTTCAGGACAAGCCGCCATGCACCTCCCCGAGCGCCATGCTCTGGCGATACTGCTTTCGTCCGGCGCGACATATGCCGATGCCACGACGCTCACGGTCGGTCCCGGCCAGCAATTCGCCACTATCGCCGGTGCCGTGGCGGCCAGCGCGGACGGCGATACGATCCGCGTGCAGGCCGGCACCTACGTCAACGATTTCGCCGAAATCACCACGAAAATCGCCCTGGTAACAAACGGCGGGCGCGTTACGCTGAAGGCCAGCGGAAAAATTCCGAACCGCAAGGCGATCCTGATTACCGATACCGACGTCAGCATCACCGGCTTTACGTTTATCGGCGCGCGCATAAGCCGCGCAGACGGCCAGAACGGCGCCGGCATCCGCTACCAGGGCGGCAACCTGACGGTCGCCCAATGCTATTTCCACAACAATCAGGACGGCTTGCTGTCCGATGCCGATGCTTCCGGCAGCATTACCATCACCGACAGCGAGTTCGCGCACAACGGCGATGCGGCCGGCCCCGGTTCCGGCTTTACGCACAACCTCTACGTCGGCGCGATCGGCACGCTGGACATCGAGGACAGCTATTTTCACGATGCGATCGTAGGCCACGAAATCAAAAGCCGCGCGCTGATGACCGTGATCAACAACACCCGCGTCGTGGATGGGCCCACGGGCTCGGGCAGCTACAGCATCGATCTGCCGAACGGCGGCCAGGCCAGCATCACCAACTCGCTGATCGAGAAAGGCCCGGACAGCGCCAACGGCGTTATCGTGACATTCGGCGAGGAAGGCGCGATCGCAGGCTCCAGCCTGGCGGTACAGGACACGCTGATCGAGAACGACCTAACCGCCCATGCGCCGCTAGGCGTAAGCAACGCCAGCACGGCCACGGCGGTACTTGGCGGCACCAGGATCTATGGACTGACCTCCGACGAAGTAGTTTCGGGTCCGGCCACGCAGACCGGCACAGTATTCCTCACGAAGGAACCGAGGATCAGCAACAGGCATCCGTTCTAACGAATAAAAGTTTTTTGGTTCTTTTTTTCAAAAAAGAACAGCTTTCCTTTGAGCTTTTGCCATCAATCCGATGAAGGCAAAGCCTTGGCCTGCTTAACCGCCAGCCCAACACCGTTCACGCTGAGCGCCCCGGCGCCGCCCTTGGTGCACAGGAACTCCATCGTTTCGTCGGCGTCGACGTAGCGCTTGCCGGTGAGCGTCGGCCCGGCGAACGCGGCGTTCAGCACCAGGCCCGCCGCGGGCGTCTCCGCCAGCGCCATCATCGGGTGGCCGCCGCAGCCGATCTCCAGCGCCACCGGCGGCACCCGCAGCACCATGATCTGTGTTTCGCACACGGCACTTTTCAGCCGCGCCCCCGCCTTCAGCACCACCGCACCCACCGGAACCCACTCCCCGAAAACCGCGCTAGCGCGCCATATAGCCGCCATCGACCGGCAGCGCGTGCCCCACGATGAACGACGACCGCGGCGAGGACAGGAACAGCACCGCCTCGGCCACGTCCTCCGGCTGCCCGAACCGCCCGAGCGGCACCATCTGCTCCATCAGGGGACGCACCATTTCGTTGCCGATCAGCGCCTCCGTCATCGGCGTATCGATCACGCCCGGGCACACCGCGTTGATCCGCACGCCCTCGCGGGCATAGCGCACGCCGGCGGAGCGCGTCAGCCCCACCACGCCATGCTTGCTCGCGCAATATTCGACGGTGCCCGCGGCCGAGAGCCCGGCGATCGACGCGGTATTGACGATCGTGCCGCCGCCCGACGCGCGCATATGCAAGATCTGCCGCTTCATGCCGAACAGCACGCCGTTCAGGTTGACGGACACCAGGCGCAGCATCACCGCCTCGTCCCAACTGTCGGCGAGCGTCGTGATGCCGGCGTTGTTGCACGCGTGCTGCACTTTGCCGTGCCGCCGCAATGCGGCTTCCATAAGCCTGTCGGCATCGGGGGGTTCGGCCACGTCGCAGGCGACAAACAGCGCCTCGCCGCCGCCCGCGGCGATTTCGGCCGCCACGGCGGCACCACCCGTTTCGTCCAGGTCGGCGAGCACCAGCGCCGCGCCCTCACGCGCGAAAGCCAGCGCGATCGCCCGCCCGATGCCGGACGCCGCTCCCGTCACCAGGGCGACGGCGCCGCGGAACTCAGCCACGCAAGGTCAGCCCGTCCGCACGTTGGCGGGGCCCCAGAACGCCTGCATCGATGCGATCCTGCCGTCCGCGCCAAACCGGAACAGATCGATCACGTCGATGCTGAGGCCGCCTGGCACCGCGGCGACGGTCACGGTGAAGGCGAACGCCACCGCATCGCCGGCGACGCGCGGCGGCCCGTTCAGGGCCAGCCTGGCGCCGCTTGCCATGGCCCGAACATAGAAGGCGCGGATCGCGTCGGTGCCGCGCAACACTTCGCTGCCGTAAGGATCCTCCAGCGTCGCGTCGGCGGCGAACAGCGCGGCCGCGGCCTCGGCATCGCCGGCGTCGAATGCGGCAACATAGGCGTGCACGCACGCGGCCTTGGGATCGATGTCGGACATGATGGCGGCGAGCCTACGCAGCGGCCGCCATGCTGACAATCGGTATTCGTGGTAAAAATGCGATTTCGCTACGCATTTACGTAGCGATGGAGGCCGGGGGCAGCGCCGTGGGCGCCCTCAAGCTGCCTTGGACTGGCCTTTCTCGGCCGCCCTCACCGCCTGCCGCGGGGTCGCGGTGAACACCACGATGCCGCCCGACGGCGCCGGGCCCAACGGCGCGAAACTGCAATCCCGGTGCAGGAACAACAGCCGGTCCGGTCCGAAGCTGTATTCGATGCCGCCGGCCGGGGCTTCAGGCAGCACTTTTCCGCGTTCCGTCCTCGGGCGTGCGTGCGACCGTTCGTCGATGCTGATGCGCCCGCGTTCGTTGCTCCACAGTGCGATAACGCTGGCGCCCTCGCCACGCAGCGGCGAATTCTCCGCCGCCAGGTCGGAAACGCTGGGCACCCGGGCCTGGCTGATCACCACCTCGCCAAGGCAGTACATGCCGAGCATTTCGTGGACGGCCGCCTCCGGCTTGGTGGGCGCCGGCGCATCGCCGCCGGCCCGCCGCGGTGCGCGCAAGCCGCGCTCGTAGGCGCCTAAATTCTGTACCGCCTTGAGGAAATCGTATTCGTGCTGCTCCAGCCAGCCGCGATCCTGCATCCACGCGACGCTCGCCGGGCTGATCGCGCCGAGGTCCGGCAGATCGGCCGCCTCGTCCTCGTCGTGCGGTCCGGTCAGCACGCTGTCACGCTGGATCAGTGCGGCATCAGAGCTTTGCAGCTTCACGACGACCGCGCCGAGCTTCTCGCCTTCGTTCAGCTTGATCGGAAATTCGAAGCCGCAATAGCCGTCGCCGAGCTTTGCCTCGAGCAGATCCTTACGGAAACGGTCCACCTTGCCGCTGCCGACACAGCGCCCGCCGACAAAGGCCAGGATCAGCTTGTCGCGAACCGAGTCGGCGCTCGAGTAGATCCAGCCTGCGACCCGGTTCTTCTGCGCGACCTCTATGGCCCCACGGATCATCACGTCCCCTAATCCACAAAAGCGCCCTATGTTCCGTAGCATCCGCAAGGGGGGGCGAGGCAAGCGCTGATCCGTGACATGTGATCGCAAAATGCATATTGTGCGCGCCGGTATGCGCGGCGTGCTACCCGCGCCGCGCGGCTGTTGCGGCGCACATACAACCTGGACGTTACGCCGGTGTGCCATGGAGCTATTCGCCTGCCATGCACGGCGCCCGGCCGGTTGGTGCGGGCCACGGGACTTGAACCCGTAAGCCATTGAAGGCCCGAGATTTTAAGTCTCGTGCGTTTACCAGTTTCGCCAGGCCCGCGCCGTCGCCGCCAGAGATGCGACACCTGACAGGGTATGTGACGTGGGCGGAGGATGCCAGGGGACTGCAGGGCGCGCACTTAGGGCGATCGGCGCCCGGTTGCCCATTCCGGAGCGCGCCCTAACTGCCTGGGCCCTCCCCAGGTGCAAAGCACCCCGAACTATGTCATCGTTCGGGGGCTGAAGGTGAATGTTATGGCTGGAGCCGAAACGAAATCGATTTTCGATACTGCGCCTGACGAAGCCCATGAAGCGCGGCTCGATGCCGAGGCCGAGGGCGATTATCAGGCCGGGCGTGTCGTTCCGCACGAAAAGGTGCGCGAGTGGCTAGTGAGGCTGGCCAAAGGCGAGAGAGTTCCACCGCCCGGCGTATGACCCGTGCGCGTCGTTTGGACACTGGCCGCCATGCGGGCCATCTGGCACGCCTACGAATATCTCAACGACTTCAACCCGCGGGCCGCGATGAACCTGGCGCGGTCACTGGTTGCAGCCGGAGACAGCCTGGCGGACTTTCCGTACCGCGGACGTCCGGTGCCGAAAACCGATTTCCGCGAGCTCGCCATCACCAATCCGTACGTCATTCGCTACCGCATCGACGGCGATGTCGTGGTTATTCTTCGTGTGCGCCACAGCTCGCGGCGAGCGACAAATCCGTAACAGCCGCGCAGCGCTAACGGGGTCTGGGGACTTGTCTCCGGCGTGACGGGTCCAGGGCAGAGCCCCATAGGCGTCAACATACGGTCAGAAAGGCCAGGGCTCCGCCCTGGACCCGCTGGGGCCTGAGGCCCCAGACCCCCACTCGTTGGGGGGAACGGCGAAGCCTGCGCGGATTGAATATGGGCTTCGCCAGGGAGACAATGAAAAGCCGCGCAGCGCTAATTGGGGTCTGGGGACTTGTCCCCGTCGTGCGAAGCACGCTTGCGCGTGACGGGTCCAGGGCAGAGCCCTGGCCTTACTGAACCTCAAATCGCCCCAGCGACCCATTCCTTCAGCGCGCTCTTCGGGGCCGCGCCGATCTTGGTGGCGACCTGCTTGCCGTCCTTGAACAGGATCAGCGTGGGAATGCCGCGCACGCCGTAGGTATTCGGCGAGGACGGGTTCTCATCGATATTCACTTTCGCCACCGTCAGGCGGCCCTTGTACTCGGCGCCGATTTCCTCGAGCGCCGGCGCGATCATTTTGCACGGGCCGCACCATTCCGCCCAGAAATCCACCAGCACCGGCCCTTCGGCCTGCAACACGTCGGTCGCGAAGGTGTCGTCCGTCACGGCAACTGTATTGGCGCTCATGCGCACTCTCCTCTATGGGCCCGCCCTTCAGGGAGGCCGGTTGCTTTGCGAGATGGCCCCGCAGGCCCGCCGCATCAAGTTTCCGGGCGCGGCGCATGCCTGTCCAGCAACGGAAGCGGGATTTCGATAATCGACGGCTCCTCGGTGTAGATTAGCAGGCAGCGCACCGAACGGCCGGGATAGATACGGCTGAGGATCGCGTGATACGCGCTCATTTGCCGAAGGTAGCGCACCGGCACGGCATCCGCATCCCGCGGCGGCGTGCGCGCGGTCTTGTAATCCGCCACCAGCACCTCGTGCGCGAGCACGGCCAGACGGTCCACCCGGCCGGTAATGATCTGGT
>JAATGE010000276.1 GCA_015654825.1 Rhodospirillales bacterium | reverse complement strand
CCGCCCCCATGCCGACCGCCGCCCGCGTCCTGATCCCGATCCCCCCCCGGGATTTCGACCCGACCGAGGTCGCCGTCTCCTGGTCCGTGCTGTCCCAGCAAGGTCACCAGATCACCTTCGCCACGCCGGACGCGGCACCGGCCGAGGCCGATCCGGTCATGGCCACCGGCGAGGGCCTGGATGTCTGGGGGTTCCTGCCGGGTCTGCGCCGCCTGAAGCTGGTCGGCCTGCTGCTGCGCGCCGACACACGCGGCCGCGACGCCTATCGCCGCATGCGGGCAAGCGCCGCGTTTCAGCACCCGATCGCCTGGGACAGTATCGATCCGGCCGCGTTCGATGCGCTGGTGCTACCGGGCGGCCATCGCGCGCGCGGCATGCGCAATTACCTGGAAAGCCCGAAACTGCAGGCCGCGACAGCGGCTTTCTTCGCCGCCGGAAAACCTGTCGGCGCCATCTGCCACGGCGTGCTGCTGGCGGCGCGCTCGCGCGATCCCGCAACCGGCCGCTCGGTGCTGCATGGACGGCGCACCACCGCGCTGACCTGGCCACTGGAACGCGCCGGCTGGCGCATCGCCCGCCTTACCCGCTTCTGGAACCCGAACTACTACCGCACCTACAACGAAGCGCCGGGCGACCCCCCCGGTTACATGTCGGTGCAGCAGGAAGTAGCGCGCAACCTCGCCTCGCCCGCCGATTTTATCGATGTACCCGCCAACGATCCACACCGCCGCCGCCGCAACAGCGGCACCGTCCGCGACACCCCGGATGACGCCACGCCAGCTTTTGTCGTGACCGATGGCAATTACGTATCCGCCCGCTGGCCAGGCGACACCCACAGCTTTGCTCAGGCGCTGGGGGCGCTCATTTCGAAGGTTTAAGGCCGAGCCGCACGCTTCGACCCGAAACGAAAGCCAAATTAACAAGAGTTTTTTGGTTCTTTTTTTTTCAAAAAAGAACAAGAAAAAGCACTTCTTTTTGAAAAAAGAAGCAAAAACCTTTGTTAATTGTTCCTTGTTCGCCGACGGTGTCCGCTTTCGGCCCGGGCGTCGAGCATGTTAGGCTGCCGCCCATGGTCGCCCACGTCATCCGCTTTGTGCTGCAAAACCTTCCCGCCCTGCTGTTCCTTCTCGCCCTCCTGGTCGCGGCCACCCGGCGTCATCACGGCCCTGCCGCCGAGCGGTTCCTGTCATGGATATTGCTGCTCCCCATTGGCGTCACCGGGCTGTGGGCCGGGGCGTTTCATGTCTTCTTTCCCGCCACAGCCGCGAAACTGATCGGATGGGAAGTCAGTCCGTTCCAGTTCGAGGTCGGGATGTCCGATTTAGCCATCGGCGCGACCGCTTTCGCGGCCTTTTGGCGCGACCTGAATTTCAAGGCGGCAGCGGTGAGCGCCGCCTCCATTTTCCTGCTCGGCGACGCCATCGGGCACGTCAGGCAGATGCTGATCGCGGGCAACTTCGCGCCCGGCAACGCAGGTGTTCCATTCTACATGGACATCATTTGCCCCGCGCTGGCCATCGCCCTGCTGATAATCGCGAAACAACACCGCGCGGCGTAAAAGGCGTGAGTTCCCACCTCATGGTCAGCGATCGATGCAGAGCCAACCCTCCGCTTGATGGTCGCACCGCCAAATCGCCGCGCAGTGAGTGCCGAGCCTCGCTTTCCGTAACGGCAGCCCAAACTGAAGATCCTCGGCGTGGAGATTTTGCAGCATGGCAAAGTTTGTCTTCGGATTGTCGCAGTCACTCGACGGCTACGTCGACCACCAGAAACTGGCGCCGGCCCCCGGGCTCTTTCATCACTTCCTGGAGCACGTGCGCGACCTGGCCGGCGCCATATATGGGCGCCGCACTTACGAGATCATGCGTTATTGGGACGAAGACCTGCCCGACTGGGGCGCGGGCGCACTCGACTTCGCGGCGGCGTGGCGACGCCTGCCGAAGTGGGTCGTGTCGCGCTCGCTGAAGTCGGTCGGCCCCAACGCCACGCTGATCCAGGACGAAATCGGCACCGCGCTGCAGGAGCTCAAGGCGCGGCTCGACGGAGAGATCGACCTCGCCGGACCGGACCTGGCGCGAAGCCTGGCGGAGCTTGGTCTTGTCGATGAATATCGGCTCTATTTCCGCCCGTTCGTTCTCGGACACGGCACGCCATTCTTCGCCGGCCCCCGGCCGCCGCTCCGCCTCGTGGCCAGCGACCCTATCGGCGAGGACACCATCAGGTTGACCTACGTCCCCGCCTGACCGCCCAACGCAGTGCCGCTGTCATAAGCGCTGCGCCGCGGAAGTCTCCTGTACCAATCTCGCAGACCTGTCGCCCCGGCCTTCACTTTCCGAATCGAGAGCCTTCCGCTTCCTGTTGCCAGAGCTCATACCAACTGCCGGAAATCTTGACTCCTGCGGCCGTGT
>JAATGE010000135.1 GCA_015654825.1 Rhodospirillales bacterium | reverse complement strand
TGGCCGATGAGCTTCATCGCGGCGGTCCTTGCGGCGTCTATGGTGCGGTGCGGTTATCCGCCGCGGCGCGAGGGGGGCAAGGAAGCGGGTGCGACTGGTGGTTGAGGGGGTGAGCTGCTTTCGCGGCGACCGTCTGGTGCTGGACGGCGTGAGTTTCGCCGTGCCCGCGGGCGGCGCCGTTGTCTTGCTGGGCCCGAATGGCGTGGGGAAGAGCACGCTGCTGCGGGTGCTTGCCGGGCTGAAGCGGATCGATGCGGGGCGAGTAATTTTCGATGGCAGCGCGGATTTTTCCACCCGCGTAGCCTATCTGGGGCACCAGGACGCGGTGAAGCCTGGCCTTTCCGTGCTGGAAAACCTGGCTTTTTCGGCCCGGATCGGCGGGGGGGATGCGCGGGCTGCGCTGGAGGCGGCGGGGTTGGGCTCATTGGCAGCTTTGCCGGCGCGGATGCTATCCGGAGGACAGCGGCGGCGACTGGCGCTGGCGCGGTTTTTCGTTTTGGGCGCGGCCTTGTGGTTGCTGGACGAGCCGACGGTCGGGCTCGACGCTGCCGCGGTGGCGCGTTTTGCCGCGGCGTTGGCGACCCACCGCGCCTCCGGCGGCGTAATAGTAGCCTCAACCCACGTAGAACTACCGTTAGTGGGTAGTGTTCCTATTGAATTGGGGTCTGGGGACTTGTCCCCAGCGGGGTCCAGGGGCAGCGCCCCTGGCCTTCCTTGACTGCGTTCCTTGCCGTCCTGTTCCGCGAACTCCGCCTGGCCGCCCGCCACGGCGCGGACACGCTAGGTGCGCTCCTATTCTTCTTTGTAGCCGGCGCCTTATTTCCGCTGGCCATCGGCCCCAGCCCCGAAACGCTTGCACGGATCGCGCCCGGGGTAGTGTGGGTATGTGCGCTACTGGCGGCATTGCTGCCTCTGGATCGGCTGTTCGGCGGTGATTTCGAGGATGGATCACTGGACCAGCTGATGGTGAGCGGCGCCCCCGCCAGTGTCGTGGCCGGGGCCAAGGCCTTGGCACATTGGCTGGTGACGGGGCTGCCGCTGCTGCTCGCCGCCGGGCCGCTGGCGATCATGCTGCAAATGCGTTTTGCCACGCTGCCGGTGTTGCTGGGCGGGTTGGCGATGGGGACCGCGGTGCTGTCGCTGCTGGGCACCGCGGGGGCGGCGATCGTGCTGGGGGCGCGGCGGGGCGGCGTGTTGCTGCCGGTCCTGGTGCTGCCGCTGGCTACGCCGGTGCTGATTTTCGGTACGCTGGCGGCGGATGCCGCGGGGTTCGGGCTTTCGGCCCGGCCGCATCTGCTGCTGCTGGCGGCTTTTTTGGCGGCCTGTTTGCCGCTTTGTCCGCTGGCGGCGGGGGCGGCTTTGCGGGGGGCGGTGGATTGATACGGCGCTGCCGAAATTCAGAAAGATGTTCTTTTTTGAAAAAAGAACCAAAAAACTTTTGTGCACCAGGACGGGGGAAGCACCAGGCTTCCCCCGCTGTTCGTTTCAGAACAGGATGCCTGTTTCCAACAGGCCGCGGAACTGGGTTTTGTCGGTGCCGTTGGTGCCGAACGCCAGGCCGGGGGTGATGCTGGAGGCGGCTACTACCGAGAATTCGCCGCGGGCGAAGAAACGGTTGTACTGCCAGGTCGGCGTCACGGTCAGCGACCAGGCCTTGCTGCCCGGCCCATAGAACGTGATGTTCGGCGCACCGTCCGCGGCATCGCCGTCCGTGGTAATGAATTCGCCGCGCGCGCCGATGCTCCAATTGCTGTCAATTGCGTACGAGACAAGCAGCGCACCGGACCACGCCGTCGCACCCTTCAGGATACCGACGTCGGTATTCTTCGGCACGTCCTGCACCTGCAGGTAGGGCGTAATGGTCCAGGGCGCGCTGTTGTAGGTGTAGATCAGATTGTAGATGGAACTGTTGTTCTGCGGCGTCGGCGTCGCGAACTGGTTGGTCACCGTGTGGCCCATGTTGCCGCCGGCGGCGAAAGTCAGCGTGTTGGTGGGATTGATCGCCCACGCAACGGAGCCGGTGATCCAGTTATAACGATTGGAATAGTATCCGTCGGTCAGCGACAGGTTCACGGTGACCGGGCCCGCCACGTAGCTGCCCTGAACGCCGCGGCTGACCGCCGGCTCCTGGTTCCACAGCAGCCCGCGCTCGATATTGAAGTTCTCGAAAGTGAAGGTGTACTCGGCACCGATCAAAGTCGGCAGCTTGCCGGCAATGATCGAAAAATTCTCCGCCGGAACGATCTTCAGGAACGCCTGCGGCACGGCGCTGAAAAAGTTGTTCAGCGCGTGGCTGCTGTCGTTCGGCACATACGGCGCGCCGAGCACCGGCAACGAATAGGCCCCGACCTGGGCATAGAACTGCCACCAGCCATCCACCTTCTGGATGAAAACCTGGCCGTTGGAGAGGTCGAACGAGGCGTTGCGGTCGCCCGCGATCCTGTCGCTTTGCACGTAGCCGAGGCCGGTGACGGCAGCGTCCACGTACCATTTGCCGAGCGGGCCGACATCGACCGAATACGGGTTGGTCGGCCATGAGAGCGGGCCGTCCATGCCCGGCGCGTTCAGAGTGACGGCGGGGGGCGCCGCCGGAGCGGCGGGCGCAGGGGCTGCGGGCGCCTGCGCGAAGGCCGGAGCCGCAAAGACACCGGCAAGGCAGATCGCGCCGGCGGAAGCGGCCCATCTCGTTACGCTAATAGTCATTCTCGCTCTTTCCTTGCCTGCGTTGCTGGAGGCGGCGGGGCCGCCCACGGACACGCGGATTGAGGTGCACATGGCGTGCCATCGGCGCGCCACGTGTGGGGTTCGCGGCGCATCCTGTGGCATTTGTGCCACGGTGGCGTGCGGGGCCGGTGTGGCCCACCCGGGCGTAAAGGCGCCATATGGATGGGGCGGCGGGGCCATCAGGCGCGGATCAGAAAGCGCCGCGGCGAAAGCCGGATTTGAAAAGCTGCCGCAGTCCGCGTGTGGCAGCGGGGGGCCGCCGGTTTAAGCGGACAGCAACCGCATCCGGTCGTCCTCGAGCACCAGGCACGTCAACGCCCCGCCCATGACGGCGCCGGTGTCGATGCCGATGCGATTTTCGAACACCTCCACCTCCGGCCGCGGCGTGTGGCCGTGCACGACAACCACGTCGCGCGGCGCGCGGTCGGAAAGGAACGGTTCGCGGATCCACATCAGATCCTCGGGTTTCTGCGCCCTGATCGGCACGCCGGGCCGGATGCCGGCATGCACGAACAGGTAGTTGCCTTCCCGGTGCATCAAGTCCAGGCCGGCGATGTAGCTCAGATGCGCGGCCGGCACGTGGGCCAGCCAGTCATCCGGCCGCACCGCGCTGGTTTCGCGCACGCCGTAGCTTTGCAGCGTCGTCTCGCCGCCGTTGTCGAGCCACAGGCTTGCCGCGGCAAGGTTGCCTTGCAGCGCATCGAACATCAGCAACTCGTGGTTGCCGCGCAGGTCCACCCGACGGGTCACCGGCGCCGCCAGCGTGCCCCCCAGCAACCACAGCACGCCGGCGCTATCCGGCCCGCGATCCACGTAGTCGCCCAAATGCACCAATACGCTGTCGCGCACCGGAAACTCCGCCAGGTCGCGGGCGATCTGCCAATGCAGCGAGACCAGGCGGTCGAGGCAGCCGTGCACATCGCCCACCACGTAGGCGCGACGCCCTTCCGGCATTCGACCGGGCGCTAACGACGAAGAAACCATCACCGATGCACCCTAACGCGAATGCAACAGGAGTCGAACCGGTGGGAATTCAGGCTTGAGCCAGCGCCCCGGATCGCCGCGCCGCCCGATGCCCCGGGGCGGACTATCGCGGCCGGCGCCAGTCCGGTGCGGCCGCCGGTGCCACCTCAGGTCCGGGCCGTCGTGAACAACGCCACGCCCGATCCGCATGGCGGCACCAACACCGAGCACCTGCTGGCCGACGCCGTGGAGCGGGCGCTGCGGGCGCCGCGGGGCAAGCTGGCCCTGGTGCTGCGTCTCTCCGCCCTGAAACCGCCGGCGCCGCGCCCGCATCACCTGCGCATCGCCCAGGCCCTGCTGCAGGACACCGCCCAGCGCTACAGCGGCCAGGTATTCCCGCTCCGCAACCTGGATCAGGTGCTGTTGTGCGCGGCACCCGACGAGGACAATCGCCTGGTAAGCGGCCAGGCCTCTCCGCTCGGCCTGCCGAGCGCGCTCGGCCGCCTGTTCGGGGCCGACACACCCGACCCCGCCAACCTCACCACGCTCTGGCGGCTCGAAGCCGAAGGTCCGGCCTTCCGCGCCTACCTCGAACACCGGCCCGCCGATTCCATCGCCGCGGCCGCGGGGATCGACGATCCGTCGGCTGGCGCCACGAGCGCCGCCGGCCTGGTGGCGCTGGAAGCGCTGCTGGCGTCGGCCCAGATACCGGACCTCCTGCTGCAACAAACCGCCATCGAGGTGTGCCCCGGCCGGGGCCAGCCCCTCGCCACGCGGCTGGCGCCGCTGTTCCGTGAGCTGACCTTCTCGTTCGCCGCCCTGACCGAGCATCGCGATATCGCGGAGGCCTGCGCCGACCCGTTCCTGGTCCGTCACTTCGCGGCGCGGCTGGATGCGCGCATGTTGCAATTGCTGAATGCCGATCTGCATGCCGGAGGCCGCCTGACCCGCCCGGTGCTGCGCCAGGGCCTGCGGCTGCACCTGAACCTGACGCTGGAAGGCATCGTTTCGCTTGCCTTCGCGCGCCTCGCGCAGACCGCCCGGGAGACCGGCGCCCGCTTCGGCATCGAGATTTCGCTGATGGAGGCCGTCAGCGACTTGCCGCTGATGGAGTATGCGCACTCGCTGCTCGACATGGCCGGCTTTCCGCTGGTGCTGGACGGGTTGGAGCAGGCGTCCCTGGTGCTGGCCCATCCGGCCGCGCTGCGCCCGGATCTGGTCAAGCTCACCTGGTCGCCCCGCCTGGCGGACTCACCGCCGCCGATGAAGGCCGCGATCGATGCCGCCATCGCCCGCCTGACGCCCGCCCGCATCGTGCTGGCCCGCGCCGAAACGGAAGAGGCACTGGTCTGGGGGCAGTCCCGCGGCATCACCCGCTTCCAGGGCTTCTATCTCGACGCCGTGCGTGCCGCCGGTCGGATCGCGGTCTGCCACAGCGCCCGCGCCTGCACGCTGCGCCAGTGCATGACACGCGCCGGGTCGCTGAACGCCGCCGTCCGCGGCGCCTGCGGCAATCCGGGGCTGCTGGACATCACACCGGGCCCGCTATCGGTCATCGGAGACCGGCTTTCCGCCGCGCATGCCGTCCAGCGCGCCAACTAGCCAGGCAGCCTCCCTGCGCGACCTGGTGCGCCGCACTGAGGTAGCCGGTGCGCAGCGCCGCGCCGTACTGCTGCATACGGACCTGTTGCCGCCCTCGCTGGCAAAGGCGCACCACGTCCGCCTCGCCCGCTCGGCACTCGATAGCCTCGCCCAGGCGGACCGGGCGCAGCAATTCGAGCTCAGCCGCGGCCGCCTGGCCATCGTCTGGCGCAACCGGGACGGCCCGGAGCTCGCCCTTGCCATGGGCGCCATCGACCACTTGCTTGCCGACCTGCCGGCCGAACAGGCAGTGGCACCGGGCCAACTCGTCTCGCTGTTCGATCTGCCCGAACAGGCGCCGTGGCTGCTCGACGAACTGATCGAGCGTCCGGCGGCGCTACCGGACGGCACCCTCGAGCCGACCCGCGTCCCGGACGCCGCCATGATGGCCCGGCTGGAGCAGGCGTTGATGCAGGCCGATATCAGCCGTTTCATGCGCTGGCGCCCGGTGCTCCACGTGACCGGCCCATCCCCCACCCCGGCCTGGGAGGAACGCTACGTCGCCGCGCGGGATGTCGCCGCCAGCCTGTGCCCGGGCTATCGTATCAAGGCGGATCCCTGGCTGTTCCACCGCCTGACTCGTAGTTTCGACCGGCGGATGCTGGCGCTGAACAGTTTTAGCCAGGCGTGGGCGCCGACCGGCCCGTTCGCGCTGCATCTCAACGTCGCGAGCATCCTGTCCCCGGAATTCCTCCGTTTCGACGCCGCCCTGCCGGGCACGCTGCGCGGCGGCGTGACGTTGAACCTGCTGGCCGCGGACATCCTGGCAGATCCCGCGAGCTTTACGTTCGCGCGCAATTTCGCCCGCACGCGTGGCTACCGCCTGCTGCTGCGCGCGGCCTGCCCTGCCCTGCTGGCCGTGCTGGACCTGGCCGCCGCCGAACTGGATTACGTGCAGGTGGCAATAACCCCGACCCTGAAAGCCGAACCCGACAGGCTGCGCGAATTGCTGCCGCGCGCGACCATGGCCGTGCTGACCGGCCTCGACCCGGATAGCGGTCCCAATTGGGCGAGAACCAACGGCTTCTCGCTGGTGCGCGGCCGTTAGGCATCGGCGAAAGTTTAAGGCCAGGGCTCTGCCCTGGACCCGCTGGGGCCAGTAGGCCCCAGACCCCAACTAGCGCTGCGCGGCTTTTCATTGTCTCCCCGGCGAAGCCATAAACCGATAGCTTTTCCGCTTCGCCGTCTCCCTCCAAAATTGGGGGTCTGGGGCCTCAGGCCCCAGCGGGTCCAGGGCAGAGAGCCTGTGAATTTTTGA
>JAATGE010000618.1 GCA_015654825.1 Rhodospirillales bacterium | reverse complement strand
GCGGCGGGCTGGCGCTGGGCCTGGGGGCCTCGGCGGGCCAGGCGTTCCTGCTGCCCTCACCCGTGCTCATCGCCGCCGCCGCCATCATCGGGGCGGAGTGGAGCCGCGTGCTGGCGATCGGCCTGCCGGTCGGCCTGCTGACCGCTGCCGCCGGCGCCTTGATGGCCACCCTTGTCTCGCCGGTCGGCACGATTTCGCAGGCGCCCACACCCGCGCCCCCCGGCCAACGGCACGCGGCTTTTGCGCTGGTCGCGGCGTGCCTCATCATGGCGCTGATGCTGATCGTGCAATCGCTCGGCGACATACCGAGCGAGCCGCTTGGCGGTGGTTCGGCGCGCGAATTGATCCTCGGCATCGGCCGGCCGGCGATCGTGCTGCTGGCGGGCGTTCTGATCATGACGGTGGGCAGCCATGCCTGGCGCGGCGACGCGCTGTCGGACGCCGGGTGGCCCGCGCAGGCGATCGGCAGGGCAGCTCCGCTGCTGCTGCTGCTGGGTGCCGCCGGCGGTCTGCAGAGCCTCACCCAGACCGCGCATATGGCTGAACTGCTCGCCGAGCGCCTGCTGCCGTTGCAATGGGGCCTGGCATTGCCGTTCGTGGTCGCGGCGATCATAAAAACACTGCAGGGTTCTTCGTTGGTCGCCGCCATCACCACCGCCGGCATGGTGCAGCCGCTGCTGCCGGCGCTCGGGCTGGATGGCGAAACCGGACGGGCACTGGCGGTGCTGGCCGTCGGGGCCGGTTCGATCACGCTGCCGCACATCAACGACGGCTTCTTCTGGCTGGTGGCCGATGCCGCGGCGCTGCGGCCGGCACGCGCGCTGGGGCTGGTCAGCTTTCTGACGCTGCTGCTGGGGCTCCTCGGAATCGTTGCGCTGCTCACGATACATGCGTGGGTGTGACGCTATGCCGCGCAGGCCAAATGAATAAAAGTTTTTTGGTTCTTTTTTCAAAAAAGAACAAGAAAAAGTGCTTCTTTTTGAAAAAAGAAGCAAAAACTTTTGTTGATTGTTCCTCATTCGACGACTTCGGTTTAAGGCGCTAGTGTTTGGTAGGCCGTTGTTATGCGCCCAAATTCAGCTTCAACCGACTGAGGAGCCGCCATGCCTACCACAGTCCATTTCGCAACCAATCGTGCCCTGACCGGCCCCGCGACCGATGTCGCCAGCTACGGCAATGATATCGTCCCGCCCACCGATCCGACGGCGATTACCTACGCCACCGCGTTCGTGGACAACGCCAACCTGACCGCCGATACCGTCGGCGCCATCACCGCCATCGAGAATATCCGCACCGGCGGCTTCAGCCAGTCCGCCATCGACGACCTGTCCCACCCGGGCCGCAACCTGCTGGTGTTCATCCATGGCTTCGACAACAGTTTTGAGAATGCCATCACCCGCGCCGCGTTCAATCAGCAATGGTTTGCGGACTCCCACCTTGCCGGCGCGGACTGCGCCATGGTCGCATTCAGCTGGCCATCGATCGGCAAGCTGATTTCGCCGCCGC
Organism: Rhodospirillales bacterium; assembly: GCA_015654825.1. Taxonomy (GTDB): domain Bacteria; phylum Pseudomonadota; class Alphaproteobacteria; order Acetobacterales; family Acetobacteraceae; genus CAJCIS01. The sequence goes on along the minus strand of JAATGE010000618.1, from coordinate 640 downwards.
TGCCCTGGAGCGACTATTTTCACGACCAAACCAAGGCCGGCCAATCCGGCGCGCACATCATGAGTTTCTTCGCCAACCTGCTGCCGATCATCACCGCGGCGCGGGCCAGCGGCGTGCGCGTCAATCTGCTGACGCACTCGATGGGCAACTGGGCGCTGCAGGGCGCGGTGGAAAGCTGGTTCTCGCATGGCCAGGGTGCGGCGGCATTGTTCGACCACGCCATTCTCGCCGCCGCCGACGAGATATTCAACAGCTTTGCCTATCCGGCACCCGGGCGGCTCAGCCAGCTGCGCGATCTGGCCGCGAAGATCTCGATATACTACAGCCGCAACGATGCCGTGCTGGACGTGAGCCGCCTGGTCAATCTCGGCGCCCAGCGCCTGGGCCAGCAAGGACAGCAGAATCCCACCGACGCAACGTTGTTTCCACCGTCAATCTACCGCACCCTGGATTGTTCCGATGTGAACGACTATGCGTACGATTTCGCCAGCAGTCACCAATACTACCGCCGATCACCCTCGGTCCGCACCGATATAGCTGGTGTCCTGTAACGAAAGCCGCAACCGCACAGAATAGATGTATCCGACAAGGAATAATTAAACAAAGTTTTTGCTTCTTTTTTCAAAAAGAAGTTCTTTTT
>JAATGE010000664.1 GCA_015654825.1 Rhodospirillales bacterium | reverse complement strand
GCGCAGACGAGCGGTGGTGTGTTCAATTTCCAGAACACGGTTGTTTCGAACGGCCAGACAATCACCCTGACCGCGTTCCATCATATCGTCCCGAACGCATAGCGCGCGCCGCCGATGAGCGACACGGTCACCGGCGGCGGCACGCTTGGCGGCATTGCCGGCGGCGGCGCGTTCCTCGACCCCTATGCCGGAACCCTGGCGCCCTGCGGCGGTGGCGGCTCCTTCACCGTCTCGGACAGCGGCACTGGCGGCGGCATTCTGGCCCCCAGCGCTGGAGCAGCGTTTCTCGGCAAACCGATTTGGGATACTTGGTCGCCGCCCGTCATGCCGACGCCGGGGTCCACGCTCGACACGTCGCCCCAGTTCATCCGCAACAAGTTCGGCGACAACTACGTCCAGCGCATGCTCCACGGCCTCAACTGCATCCAGGAACAGATCCAGCTGCAATGGCCCCAGGTCAGAATCACGGATTGGAACACGATCACGGCCTTCCTGGCTGCGCACGCGGCAACACCCTTCCTGTGGACCCTGCCGCATGAGACTTCAGCCCGGCAGTGGCGGGCGAAGACCTGGCAGAAGGGCTATGCGACCTCCGGCTGGTACCAGAACTGCCAGGCCACCCTGATCCGAGACTTCCGGCTGCACCCGTAGACGGGGGGACCAACCGAAGGCGCCTGACCGCCGTTCCCCGGTGGGCCCTTGATGTTCGGTTATACACCAGACGACAGCACCACGATCGTCGTAAAAACGGCCGGCATCGGGTCGCTGCGCGGCATGTGGCCCGCAAGGGCGGCGGCAAGCACGGCGGCCCGCTGGCTCGATCTGACAGCCATCATTCGAGCCAATGGCGGCCACCAGGTAACCGCAATTTCAGTTGAGGCAACTGGTCAGAACGGCCCCGCTCTGCCTGTGGTTCTCAACAGCGGTACTGACGGCTCGATGGTATGCCTTGTGGCGACGGGCGGCGTCGAGCCCGACAAGGTCGCTTACACCATTACGATATCGTTCGCCGACGGTAGTTCTATCGCCTTCACGGCGGTCCAGCCGATCATCAGCGGTGCGGCGGAGCAGGTCGGCGAGCCGGTCTACAGCATCAAGCGCGGAACGCCGCTCGCTCTCACATTGACGCTGCAGCAGGACGACGGAACTCCGGTGGATCTGACCGGAGCGACCCTGGAGAGCCAAATCCGCGACCAGTCCGGAAATTTGGTTGCCTCGCCGCTGCTGAACGTCACCGACGCCGCGGCGGGAGGCATCAGTTATCTCGCCAATTCTGACGATACCTGGCCGATTGGCACCGTATCGACTGACGTCCGCGTGACAATTGGCGGCGTCCCGTTTTTTAGCTGGACGCTCCTCGTCGATGTCCAGCTGCCTGTGACGGATCCAGGCTCATGAGGATCGTAGTCACACCAGCCGGCGCCGGAGTCGAAGCTTACGCCGGAGGGCTGGGCCCGACCGTATCGCTTCAGATGGGCCTGAACAGCGCGCCTACCTCGATCGCTGGCGCGCCAGAGGTAGACAGCACGGAGACCGGCGACGACGTCCTGATCGCGCGGAACGGCCAGCTGATGAAGGTCCCGTTCGCCGACGTGCTGGATGCAGCCGCCGCCGGCGCCGCCGGTGCCGCTGTAGGAGCTGTGGCCGCCGAACTGTCGGCAATCACTGCCGCGATCAATGCGGTCACAACGACGGCCAACGGCGCACTTCAGCGGTCCGGCGGGACGATGACGGGCGCGCAGACGCTGGCCGCCGATCCGACAACGCCGCTGCAGCCGGCGACGAAGCAATACGCAGACTCCGGCCTCGCAATCGAGGCAGGCGCCCGTTCCACCGCCATTACCTCCCTGGCGCTGGCGGCGATGCTGACCGCTAATTACCCAACGACGCCGATCCCGGCCGTGGCCACCACCTGGGCGGCTCTCACCGCGAGCACGATTGTCGGGTCAGTCGGCACCAGGGTACCGATTGGCTGGTTCGAAAACAAATCGGATATCGCGGGCGTAACCGCGTCGAACGCGGCCAGCGCCGCGTTCTACGCCTCCAAGGGCGGCGGCTCGATGACCGTGCAAAGCACGGCCGGGAAATATCTCAGTGCCGCGACGACGCCGGCCGGGGGCACGACGGACGCAGCCTTTATCTATCAGCAGGCGGCCAACTGGATCGCCGCGATGAACACAATCGCGCTGGCGGCCGGAAATGCCGGCGTTTTTGAACTGTTCGTGCCGGCCGGTTTTTATGCGATGCACGAAAACATTTTGATCCCCCAGACCGGTAATTACCGCGAGCTGTGGGACAAGGACGCGGTCTTCGTTTTCGACACGACCGGCACCATCGCGAATGCCTGCTTTCATGATGGAAACTCGAATACCCTTCCCCGGCCAGCTGGTTTCTCCCTTCGCGGCGGCCGCGTGGAGAAGGTGGGCAACTGGCTCTACACCGACCCGGTCACTGGGGCGACCGAGCTCAACGGCGATCCCTACAAGCTGACGCTGACGCCGAGCGCGATCCCCCCCTGGTCAGCCGTCGAGAACGTCGGCGCGGGCTGGCACCGCGCGCTCGCGAACGGCGTCGTCGTCGTTGCGAACTGCAAGGGAACAACCGGCCCCATTGCGCCGCTGGTCACGGGCGATCTTGAGCTTGGCACCGCGGTGCAGGACGGCACTGTCATGTGGAGCCTGACGACGCGCCCGAACGTGGGCGGCGTCCTCGCTGCGCCCGTTTATATCGGCACGGGCACCACCGCCGCCACAAGCAACGCCACCAACTACAACGGCGACATCTATTACGGGTGGCTCGACAACATTACGATCCTCGACCGCGAGATTCGCAAATGGTCGAAGGGCCAGGCGTTCGCCCTTCAAGGGCGCGGCATCCTGATTAAGGACTGCAAAGCCGTCTGCCCGCTTGGTTCCGCCGGCGGGACCGGCGGCTTCCACATGAAAAGCGGTCTCATCCGGGTCCAGGATTGCTTCTGCGTCAGCGACGATGATGGCTTCCAGATTGTCGTTCCGAATAACGGCTACGCCCCAGGATCCGGGTGGAGCGGGGGCAACGGCAACCAGGGCACCGAAGAGATCGTCTTCGACAACTGCACCGGCGCTTCCCTACAGGCACGTTTCCTGATCTGCGGGATGAACCTGCAATTTCCGGCGAATGTAGCTACGGCGTCGCTGGCATCCGCGCAACTATCACCATCCGATGAGATGGACTTTCCTCCTGCCGCCGTCGGCGCCAGCGGGGATCTTAGCGGCGTATCGATTGGTGACGCGATCGCCGCTACCGCGGCCTCCTTTCCGACGATAATCAAATATTTCCCATGGCCGATAAACTACGCATTTGTTCAGAATATCACAGGCAATAATGCGTCGGGATGGACGGTTACGGCTACCCGACCATCCCTCCTGGCGATGCCGGTCAACACCCACGTCACCTTCGTCAGCGGTACCCCGTACGGCGCCTTCACATGCAGTCAGCGTGCCAAGGCGGTCAACTGCCGCGGCTATTCCGGTGGCGGATACGGGTTCGAAATCAACCAGCAGGACAGTCAAGGCGTCGCGTATTACGCGTTTGATGGTCTGAAGCTCGATTGCTCCGGCCAAGGCTTCCAGGTCGCTTGTGCCGGCCAGGGGAGCACCAGTTCAACCGTACCATTCGGCTCGGCATCAAACGCCTGGTGGATCAGCCAGGCCATGACATACCCGTCCGCCGCGACGCTGCGAGTCAAAATCTTCGACTGGACGGGAGCCAACCTTTTGGCCGGGGCGAGCGGCTCGGTTTACGTGCTGTCGACGTCCGGTTCGGTGGGCGCAGGCAATTTCTCGATCATTCTGGCCGACAACAACGGGCCTTTCACGCCGAGCGCACCGATACCTGCGAACTGCCCGGTGCTGTTCACGCTCAATGGAAACAACAGCGCCGGCGCCAACTTCATCGGTGGGCCCTATAACGGCATCGAAGTGTCTATGGCGAACTGCGAGGTGTTCGGAGCATTCGCGCAGTCGCTCACCAGCAACGGAAACATCCGTCGGTTCACCGATCGGGCCAGCACATTCGGTGCGCCGCAGATGCCGGGTAAGCCTTTCAACCTTGGCGGCGTCGTCGCCGGCAGCCTCGACGACACGCTCATCTACGGCACCGGCGCCGACGCGGATTGCGTCGCCATCATCGGCACCGATCCGAACACCGATATCGTGGGCCAGGTCTATCCCGGCATCTGCACCAACATGAGCATCCGCGGCGTGAAGCTGATCGGGTCGCCGAACGCGACGGCCGGCGCCGCCGGACTGCGGATCTATTCCGCGACCAACGTCCACGTTGAAAGAGTGACGATCATTCCCGGCGGCGTGCAAACATCAGTGCCGAATATAGCCGACGGGATCCAGCTTCAGGTCGGGGCGACCAATTGCAGCGTGGATAAGTGCGACCTGTCCCTGCTGCGAGGCGTCAGGGTGTCCGTCTCGCAGGTCAACGGCGGCGGCGCGCCGTCTGGGAATGTGGTGGGACCAGGCAACATCGGTAACGCGGCCATGGGCCCGGTCGCCGCGATCGGCCCGAACGCGCCGGCTGCATATTCGAGCGCTGCGCTCTCCGGCAGCGGTAGCCTGGCGGTGCCGACGCTGCTGCCGGGCGCGCAGCTGGTCGCCTACGAAACAACGATCAACCTCGCTGATGCCGCGCTGGTGGCGGCCGGCACGATCACCATGCCGGCGATCGCCGCCGGCGACGTGCCCCGCACGATCATTCTCACGACGGTGTTCGGGGTGACCTCACTGTCGTTCGCAGGCACCAACGTCAATTGGCCGGGGGGCGGCATGGCGCCGGGCAGTGGCCTGACGCTGAAAAGCAACCCGGCGACGCAGAAATGGACGCCGGCGAACCCGTCCGTGTCGCTGACGTCCGATGCCTTCGTCTCCGCGGTCATTGCCGCGATCCAGGGAGCCCCAGCCACATGAGCCGCCGATTTGCACTCGCCGTCGCCACGGCGCTCTCAACCACGTGCCCGGCGCTGGCGGCGCCCAATTATCAAGGGCAGAGCTGGGATGGCGGCGCCTATGTCAATCTCGCGCCCGCATCGACGGGGCCATGGTTCGGCAGTCTGGAAATCTTTGCCGGCACGAGCGGGCAAAGCAACATTCGGGTCGAACGCAACAGCGTGGCGTCGTCGTTCCTCAACTTCGCGGTCAACACCGGGTCGGTCGCCTGCGGATCACACGGGGGCTCGTGCACGACAGAATATTCGTTCGGCTATACGTCAAATGGTCTGAACCTGACCGCCAATGCCGTGACGCTGGCGACGCTGACCAACACCGGCACCTGGGTATTCAAGGGACCGGTCTCGTTCAACAGCTCGGGTAGCTTCATCCCGCCCACCAACAATGGATCGATGGCGGTTCTTGGCGTCGGCCAGCTCTATTACGATACCAGCCTGCATTCGTTGAACGTGGATGTGGGCGGCGTCTGGACGCCGCTGCTGACTGCGGCGACGGCGCCGGTCGTTTCAGTCGACGGCTCGACGGGCGCTGTCACCGGCCTGGAGCAAACGGCGAACAAGGATGCGGCGAGCGGCTATGCGGGGCTCACGTCAGGCAGTCTGCTGAAAAACGTTGAAATGCCGCCGCCGACGGTATCCGCGCTCGGCGGCGCGATGGCGACGGGCACGACTGCGCACAATTTCCTGACGAAGCTAACAACGGCCGGCACGTTTGGTATTGCGCAGCCTGCGTTCAACGATATCTCCGGGACGATCGCGGCCTCTCAGCTGGTCCCGCCCACCGTGAGCACGCTCGGCGGGGTCGAGGCGACAGTGGCGGTAAGCCACAATTTCCTGACGAGCATCAACACGTTGGGGGTCGTATCCCAGGCCCAGCCGTCGTTCGGAGACGTCTCTGGGACCATCGGATCGGCCCAGCTCCCCTTTGCGGGCGCGGCCGCAGGAGCGGTGCTGGCGGGGGATTGCAGCACAGGCTCGTTCGCCGTCGGCGTCGCAAGCGGCACCGGTCATCTGGACTGCGGGCTACCTCCCTCTGTCACCATTACGGATGGCACCACATCCGTTTCCGCTCTTCAAACCCTCACCGTTTCTGGCGGCGCAGTCTCGGGGTCCGCCGGTCTTGCCACTTTAACCATCACCGGCGGTGGTAGTGGGGTTGGAACGATCTCGGGCGGCGCAAACATCACAGTCAGCAACGGCACCGGGCCGAACGCTACCGTCGCTCTCAGTGCGTCGCCGACCCTCACGACGCAAGCCGCCAGCGACAACAGCACGAAGGCTGCCACGACTGCCTACGTAAAGGCGCAGGGGCTCGCGCTGCCGTGGCAGAGCGGGCGCTGGTATTTTCCGCCCGCCGCGCCAGCGGCCTTCTCTGCGACCAGCACGTTCCTGTTTTTTGAGCCAATTTACGTGCCGTCGCCGGTCACAGTGACGCAGATTTCGCTCGTAGGGTCCGGGACCACAGGGTCCTCTACGGCCACAATAGCCATGGGGATCTACGCTGACAGCGGCTCATTTACGCCGGGGGCGCTGCTCGAGCAGGTGGCGTCATCAACCTACACGGTGGCAGCGGCCACCAGCATTATCGGCACCCTCGCGACTCCCCTGGCATTATCCCCAGGCCTCGCGTGGGTTGCTGTCGGTACATCTGCGAACATCGCCACGTACGCAGCCGGGACGCTCACCACATTCGGTCCGCAATCCATGTTGTCGATCATGGGAACGGACCTTCCGACAAGGGCGGTGGGCAATATCAACCCAGCCGGCGGCGCCTATGTTGCTGGAGTTGTCTGGGCATCGCCGTGGACCACGCTGCCATCAACCGCTCCGGCCATTACGTCCACCAACAATGTCCCGTTTTTGGGGCTGAAAGTGCAGTAGCCGCACGGCCGTTGGTTGGCTCGCGACCATCCCTGGCCTTCGGCAGAAGACAGTGTAGCATAAGGAGTTTCGTTATGTTCCGTTACCATATCGGCATGTGGCGTAGGCACGCCATCTCACTTGCGCTGTGTCTGACGTGGGCTTCCTATTCGAAGGCACAGCAAACTCCGACAACGGCGCCTCCCGATGTTCCGCCGCCGGCGATGCGACTGAGACTGCTTGGCACCGATGGCAGCTATCACAATGTGACGACCGACGGCGCCGGCAATATGAGGGTTGGGGCGGGGAGCGGCGATCCCTGTTCTACGGAGACGCACGCCTACGCGAGCATAAGCCAGACGTCCGCAACGACCGCTGCGGTCGTTGCAGGGACAAGCGGCAAAAAAACTTATATTTGCTCGATATTTTTGTTTACCGGTGTCGCCAACAACGTCGGCATAGTCGAAGGCACCGGAACCAATTGCTCCACGGTGAGTGGCGGCGTGGTCGGCGGCACGACCGCTGCCAATGGCCTGAACCTCGCCGCGAACCAAGGCTGGCAGGGCGGCATCGGGTCGAACGCGATCGCCGCAACGGCGACCGGTGGCGATAATGTTTGTCTCGTCACATCGTCGGCGGGTCCGTTGGCCGGCCACATTGTCACGGTGCAGCAGTGAAATCGCTCCTCGTATGGTTTGCGTTGCTCGGCTGTTTGCTGTCGGGCGCCGTTCATGCGCAGTTGACCCTGTTGGGTGCAGGCGGCAACAAGGCGACCGCATCCGGCAACCTTCCGAACTTGCTCTCGAGCTATACCCATCGACCCGCCGGCAACGTCTACGGGGTCGACAGTTGGGTCGGCCTTCCGCCGGGAACAACGCTTACACCTTGGTATTCGATCTCCAAGAGTGGCGTCTCGGTCAGCACCAGCTCCGGCCTCGTCAGCTGCAATTCGGGATCCGGCACCGTTACGCTGAGCGGGATCGACTTTACATTGACGGCCCCCAGCGGCCACAACGGTGGCTATATCGCAGTATCGAATTCACAGACCTGCCCAACCCTGATCTTGAACAACGACAAATTCGGCTGCTCGTCGCTGACCGGCTCCAACAATTTCACCGTGCAGCTCCAGTCGACGTCCAATGTCGCGCTCACGATCGAAAACTCAGATTTTGTTGGGGACAACTGCCAAATCGGGCAGTCATCGGCCGTATATACGAGCTCCAGCGGATCGGTGACGTTCCTCAGCAACTTCGTCGAGGATCCGCAGGGCGGCCAGATGATTGACTTCGTTGGCGGCTCCGGCGTCAGCGTCGCTGTCGATATTGAACGGAACCTCATTTACTTTCGAAATGGGTTCGTCTCGAACTACCCTGATAGCCACATGAACTTCCAGCAATTTAATGGCGGAGCGGTGACGTCTGACGTTTGGTCGAATAATACGGTTGCGGTATTGGGATACCCGTTCACGAATTCGGGCGAGGGCCCACAGATGTACGGGAACATATCCCCGTTCACGATCAATAGCCCGCAGGTCGAAAACAACGTATTCGTTGGCTTCTATGACGGCCATACGACTTGCGGCGGACCGCCGCCCGGGCCATGCCCGTCGATCAGCCATGGTGTGCACGGACCGCTCGGCACCGCCGGCACGACGTGCACCGGTGCCGCGGTCAACTCCGGCAACTATTTCTCCTACAAGTCGTCGGGGCCCGCCGACGGAACCCAGGGATTTTTCAACGCCTACTATCCAAACTCGATGAACGGCGGCTGTTGGACATCCAGCGGCAATATAAGCCTGATCGACGGCACCGCGATCACGCCCGGCCCATAGGGTTCTCCCGTCGGTGAGGGGCGCCTTGCTGCCGCCACCCGGCCCTCGATGCCAACGGGCATGAAAAAGGCCGCCCAGGGTTCCCCAGGGCGGCCTTCTCGATGTTGAGCTGACGGCGTTAGCCGGCCGGCTTGGCAGCCGCCGCCGGCGCCGCGGGCGGCGCATCCTGGGTCCCGAAATCGAGTGGGTTGGTGAGGTCGAGGCCGACCGCCACCGGCCGCGTGTCAACGACGATGTCGACCGCACCGTCGAATACCTTTTCGCCTGCGGTATCGGATACTTCGAAGGTTATTCCGCTGGCCGTTGCGACCAGCGCGTTGAACTTCACGATCGGCGCGCCTCTCACATCCGTGGTAATAACCGCGTTCAGGCTGGCGGGATCGCTGACCTTGACCGCATAGGCATCGCCGGCTGGCGCGTTGACCACGTCGCCTTCGGCATCGAGCGCGAGGATGTGGTAGCCAACGATCTCGTCGTTGGGCAGTTGGATGTTCATTGTTACGATCCTTCCTTTATGGGCCAGAAGCAGCTGGCGGGGCGCCAGGTGGGGAGGCTTCCTCCAGGGCCACCGCCAATACGGTTTGAAGGCGGTCATTGAGGGCTCCTCCCGTGGGGCGCGGCACCATAGGGATCACAGAGGACTGTGGCAAGCAATCCTGCGTGACGTTTGTCGATGTTCCGCTTGCGGTCCTCCGCGATCACAGTCTACTGTGATCTCGGAGAGGTGGACCACAGGATGCCTGACCTGTTGCATGCGACGATCGGAGTCTCGCTTGAGGAGCAGCTGGAAGAGGCTAAGCGCGAAGTGAAGATGCGCCGCAGCGTCTATCCGCGGCGCGTGTCCATCAGCGCCATGTCGCAGGCAGATGCCGATCGGCGCATCGCTCGCATGGAAGCGATCGCGAAGACGCTGGAGACGCTCATCTCCGCGGGCGCCGCGGTGCCTGAGCTCGTTCGCCGGGAAATCGAGCGCCAACAACGGCCGGGCGGCGTTTTGTCGTGACGGGTATCCTGGCGCTCACCCTATGGCAACCGTGGGCAACACTCGTCGCCGAGGGCGCCAAGCCCTACGAGTTTCGCCACTGGGCGACGCCCAGGGCCTACTGCGGCCGACGTATCGCCATCCATGCTGGCGCCCGCAAGGTCGTTCGCAAGGAGATCCTGGAATTGCTGGTGCGCCTGAACAGTGAGGCGTGGCGCACTACGGGCCTCAATCGCGACATTGCCATACCGATCCTGGAGGCCGTCGCCGCGCGCCCGAAATGCGACAACATGCTCCTTAGCTGCATCGTCTGCACCGTCACGCTCGGCGAACCGATCCGCGACGAGGATTTGGAGCGCTCGCTCGGGTTCGCGCCGGCCGACAGCGACCGCGAGGAGCATACCAACTGGGGCTGGCCCATGCTGGATGTCAGGCGCGTCGAGCCGCCCGTTCCCTACAAGGGCGCCCAGGGTTTCTGGCTATGCGAGATACCGGCCGATTTCATCAGTCCGAAAGAACAGGAGGCTGTATAGCGATGGCCGTCTTTTTCGTTTCCTACCCGCTGAACTGGCCGAAGGGCTGGACGCGAACGCCGCCGGCGATGCGCCAACCGCCGCGCTTTTCGTCGGCCGCTGGAAGCGTCGTCGAAAGCCGGCCTGGGCGCGTCGAGATTAAGCTGAAGGACGCGCACGCACGCCTAGAGCGCGAGCTGCGCATGCTCCTGGAAGACGGCTTCGACGAGGCGGATGCTGTGCTGAGTTCGAATATCCAGCCTTCACACGGGCGCCCGGCGTCGCCGGACGATCCCGGCGCAGCCGTGTTCTTCAAGTTCGGCGGGCGCCCGATCGTGCTGGCGTGCGACCGCTGGACGACCGTCGCAGGCAATGTCGCTGCGATCTCGCGGCACCTCGGCGCGATGCGCGGCATGACGCGCTGGGGCGTGGGATCGTTTGAGCAAGCGTTCACCGGGTATCGCGCATTGCCGCCGCCGGACGATCCCCTCTGGCAAGAAGTTCTCGGCAATCCGAACACACTGGACGAAGCGGAGCTGTTCTATTCGAACGCGATCGTGAAGGTTCATCCGAACCGGCACGATGGCGGCGATGCCGACCTGGCAGCGAGGCTGACCGCGGCGATTGCGGATGCGCGCGCCTATTTCCGAGCGGCGGCGTAGCCATGGAAGAAGGCAGTCCATGTCCGGCCTGCAAAGAGGGCGTCTTCGAGACTACGCTCCAGGAACCGTGTACGTGCCACCTTGGGCACCCGCCCTGCGGCGCCTGCGTAAACGCGCCGCTCGTTTGCAACGGCTGTGGCGAGCACGCGAACGATCTCGATTTGTGCGGGCTGTGCGGAGAGCCAGGCGCCGACAAGATGTCGCTGTTGCGCCATGGGGGTGTAGCATGGCCCGGCGAGCGTATTCCCGACGGGCTGCTTGTTCATTCCGATTGCGAGCGCGCGGAGACGGAGCGCGCCTTCCTCGCTTGTCCGCAAACAGTACGTGATGCCGTGCTTAAAGGAGCGCGCCGTGGCTGATGGTGAATTGGACGCTCTCTCCTCAATCCTTGACGACCGCGCGGCCATCGTCGGCGTGTCTGGCAGCGGCAAGACCTATACGGCCAAAGTCCTTGTAGAACGCCTGATAACCGCCAGCAGGCGTGTCTGCATCGTCGATCCTACAGGCGTCTGGTGGGGCCTCAGGGCCGGCGCAGACGGCCATGCCGCCGGCGGCCTGCCGGTCAACATCTTCGGCGGCCTGCGCGCCGACATTCCGATCGACGACACATCCGGCGAGGCTGTCGCCCACGCGATCGCGCGCACGCACGCCGCCTCGATCGTGGACATCTCCGAAATCGGTTCTCACGCCAGCCGGCGCCGCTTCATGACAGCCTTCGCGGAGACGCTCTACCAGGAGAACCGCGACACTCTGCACCTGGTGCTGGATGAGGCCGACAGCTTCGCGCCGCAGAAGCCGCCGCGGGAGGGCCTGACGCTGCTCAGCCGCATCGATGAGATCGTGCGGCGCGGCCGCGTGCGCGGGTTTATTCCCTGGCTGATCACGCAACGGCCGGCGGTGCTGAACAAGGACGTGCTGAGCCAGGCCGACGTGCTGATCGCCATGAAACTGACCAGCAGCCAGGATCGCGCAGCGATCGGCGGCTGGATCGAAGGGCAGGCCGATCGCGTCGATGCAAAACGCATCCTCGGCGACTTGCCGCGCCTCTCCCCAGGTGTCGGCGTCCTGTGGGCGCCAGGGCACAATTTCCTGGAGCGCGTCAAATTTCCGGCTCTGGCCACCTATGACAGCAGCGCGGCGCCTCGCGCCCGGTATGCGCCGGATGGCGTCGTCATCAGCCTGAAGATCATCGATCTCGAGGACTTTCCGGCGCTGGCTGCGCTGACCGAGCTGCGCGACGCGGTGCGCGGGGATACGGCGACGCGCCTAGTCGGCGATCGGGAGGTAAGTCGGAAATTTCGCGCGCGTTCGGGAACAACGCCGGATCCGCGGGACTGGGTTACGCCTGCGGTCGAAGCGCAGGTTGCGACAGCGCGAGAGGAAGGGCGCCAGGAAGGCCTGCAATGTGTCGGCGAGTTGCTGCAGGCGAACGTCCGCTTGGTCGCGGCTATCCAGGCGGCCATCGCGGGCTACGAGGAAGCGCTCGGCGCGCTGCAAGAGACCGCGACGGGCAAGCCGGCTCCGACTGCTGCTGAAGCAAAAACAGAGGCCGCGCAACTCATCGCCGATCTTCTCGTGCAGAGGCTGGAGCAGCAGACACTGCACGGCGAGACGCGTCAGAAACAGCTGCCGCGCGTCACCGGCGAATTGCCGCCCGCCGCGCGCAAACTTCTGGCGACACTTTGCGAGCGGTTCCCCGCGAGTTTCACCTGGACTCAAGCAGCAACGCTTTCTGGCCTCAAAGCGAGCGGCGGCCATTTCAACGCAGGTCGTAAGGCGCTTCGCGACGGCACCTTGATCGCGGAAAAAGGGAACTTAATCAGCGCTAGCTTGGTCGGACTCGCAAAGAGCGGCGTGACGCCGCGCGGGCCCATCGGGAAGGTGGAGCAGCTCGCCTTCTGGTGCGCCAATCTGCCGGCGCCGGCCCCGGACATGCTGCGCGCGATCGTCGCCGCCGGCGCCCGCGGCATCCACAAGGATGACCTGGCGCGGCAGCTCGGCAAGAAGGCGACGGGTGGCCATTGGAACAGTGGCGTCTCGCTGCTGAGGCAAAACGACCTAATAATGAAGAGCGGCGATCTGCTCATCTCGGGATCGGAATTGCTCGATGGCTAAACCCTTAATAAAATTGAGCGCCAGGCAGCGCGTAGAGGCAAACGCTTCCGGGCGCCCAGTGCCGCGGCCGGAACGCTGCCCGGCCTGCCGATCGCGCCACATCAAATTCGTGCCGAAGGGCGCCGTCCCTCACATCGATTGCGAAGTCGGGTTATGCCTCGTCTGCGAATCGGTGTGGGAGGCGTTCCCGGCCCTCTACGTCGACGACCCGGTTTGTGCCGAGCCATGCGACAATTGCGCATTCCGCCCCGGCAGTCCGGAGCAGCAAGATAAGGAAAAGTGGCGCGCACTAATCGAATCTCTGGACCCGAACAATGCTCCTGAGCACCACTTTTTCGCAGGCCGATTCTATTGCCACAAGAATGTGCCGATCGACCTCAAAGCTGGCCCCGGCAACTTCCTGTTTCCGAAACGGAAAGTAAAATTCCAGGGCTCGGAGACGGAAATCGCGGACACACGCCGCATGCGCACCTGCAGCGGCTTCTTGCGCATGGTGTGGGCGAAAACCGGGGTAAAGAAGCGGCCGCGACCATGACCGTGACGCCCTGGTTTCGGCAGTGCAAGCACTATCGTGAGTTGCGCGACAAGCTTGAGAGCGAGGGCTTCGAAGTGGTCAGAGTGCGGCACGGCCGTCATCTGCGGCTGTTCGTGCGCAAGGACGGGCACGAGACGGCAATCACTTGTGCCAGCACGCCGCAGAATCCGGAAGACGCCGTGAATTACACGATGCAGCAGGCGCGCCGCGGCGTCAGGTCTGCAGGGTCTGCAGCAGCGGGACGTCCCGCAGCGCCAGGCGGCGCATGTCGGCGAGGTGGCCCTCGAGCCGCTTGATCTCGGCCGAGCGGTCCTCGTGCCGGGACGGCGTTAGGCCAACAGCTTCTCCCAAATCGACCATCGCTTGAATGAATTCCAAAACATCGTTGGTCGGAAATATGTCAGCCGGCGCGCTGAGCGCGGGTTCCTTTGCGAACTCACCCTCTTGGGGCGTTACCCACTCGAAGGGTGCCAATTCGCGCACAACCTTGCGGCCGTTATCCTCGTCATGACGCAGGACGCGAAGCTTCATGTGCCGCGACAAAAAACTGCTGCCGGCCTCCGGGATCAAGGCAAAGAAACGTCGATTGCCGTTGTTCCGGTAGCGAGTAAACCATTGGTCAACGCGGAATGCCATAACCGGTCCCCCTTGCTGGGATTTACGAAATCACAGTAAGCTGTGGTGCATGCGGCTGTCCACCCGTGCTAAGCGACGACTAGGGTAATAAGGGGAAATTGATGCAAGACCCAACACATGGCCGCGTGCGCATCGAGCCTGACGATCCTGAGGGCCGCATCGGTATCACGCTATGCGGCACCCAGCATTGCCTCTCGATAGAGCAGGCGCTTGGCCTTGCTAACGCCATTATCTATACTTGCGTCGATCACAAGGAACGTAACGCCTTCATTGGGGAGGGGTGGCCGAGCCCGGTTTAAGGCAGCGGTCTTGAAAACCGCCGGGCCGAAAGGCTCCCTGGGTTCAAATCCCAGTCCCACCGCCAAATGCGAAAGCCCCCTGCACCAACAGGTCCAGGGGGCTTTTTGTCAATATGTTAACGATATCACCGGGAAAGCGTCGG
>JAATGE010000085.1 GCA_015654825.1 Rhodospirillales bacterium | reverse complement strand
TTCACGGCCGCCAGGTCGAACTGTGGAAAATTGTCGCCGATCGTCAACATAAGGGTCTTCTCCAGTTGCAGGCGCCCCGTACTGACACGGACCACAGCCTGATGCCTTGATCTGAATCTGTCGGGGTCGGAACCACTTATGGCAGTGCAGCATAGACGGGTCCAATGAATTGTATTAAAGCTTTTGATCGAGTGCATCGATGAACCCACTTCCGACACCCCAGCAGCTGCGCTACCTCGTCACCCTGGCGGAAATGCAGCACTTCGGCCGCGCCGCGAGCGCCTGCGCGGTCACCCAAAGCACGCTGTCCGCCGGGCTGTTCGCCCTGGAGCGCCAGCTGGACGCGGCCCTGCTGGACCGCTCGGCCGGCAAGCGCGTGGTGCTGACGCCGCTTGGCATGGAAGTCGTGGCCCGCGCCCACAGTGCCCTGGCGGCGCTGGAGGCGGTCTGCGAGCAGGCAGCCGCGGCGCGCGCGCCGATGACCGGCCGGCTGCGGCTCGGCGTCATCCCAACCATCGGCCCGTTCCTGCTGCCGCGCCTGATGCCGGCCCTGCGCAGCGCCTTCCCGAACCTGCGCCTGGCGCTGCGCGAGGACACGACACAGCGCTGCCTCGACCGGCTGAACGCCGGCAAGCTAGACTTGGTTCTGCTGGCCCTGCCATGCGCCTGTGCCGGCAGCGCGACGCTGCCGATCGCCCGCGACGCGTTCGTGGCGGCGCTGCCGCCGGGCTCGCCGCTGGCGGCCGCCGAGCGGGTCTCCCCCGAGCAACTGGCGGCCGAGCCGCTGCTGCTGCTGGAGGATGGGCACTGCCTGCGCGATCAGGTGCTTGCCGCCTGCCATTTGGCGCGGCTGTCCGACGATGGGCCGGACGGTTTCGCGGCTACCAGCCTGCACACGCTGGTGCACATGGTGGCAGGCGGACTCGGCGCGACCCTGCTGCCGCAAATGGCGGTCGCGGCCGGTGTTACGGCAGGCACGGATTTGCATTTGCGGCCGCTGGCCGGCAGCGGCGCGTGGCGCACGATCGGGCTGGCCTGGCGGCCCAACGCGCCGCGCGAACGCGATTTTCGCGCGTTGGCGCCGATTTTGGCACATGCGATGGCTGGGTAAACTGGCTTCGCCGACCAGGGGCTCCGCCCCCTGGACCCCCGACGGCGTGCCGCCGCTGGCGTTAGCGCTGCGCGGCGGGAGTCTTCTGTACGGTGTAGCGAGACGTTGGATTTAGCGGCGCGCCCGCTGCAAACGCAGGCCTCCGAACAGAAAAAATGGGGTCTGGGGACTTGTCCCCAGCGGGTCCAGGGCAGAGCCCTGGCCTTTCTATCTTTAGCTTAGCGCCTACCCACGACCTGCCGTGAGGCTACTCATTCAAGAATGCGCGAAAATGTCCGGGTCCTCGTAGCCCAGTAGATCCAGCCGCGCGCGCGTGGGCACGAAGCGGTTGCATGCTTCGGCCAGCTCCAGCCTTCCCTCGCGCTTGAGCAGCGCTTCCAGTTTGCCCCACAACGCGTGCAGGTGCAGCACGTCGGACGCCGCATAGGCAAGCTGTTCTGGTGTCAGATCAATCGCGCCCCAGTCCGACGTCTGCTGTTGCTTGGAAATCTCCACACCCAGCAACTCACGGCAAAGGTCACGCAGACCGTGGCGATCGGTGAAGGTGCGCACCAGGCGGGCCGCGATCTTCGTGCACCGCACCGGCGCCACGGTTATCCCAAGCCGATGCTGCAGCACGCCTACATCGAAACGCGCGAAATGCATCAGCTTCACGACATCGCGGTCAGCGAGAAGACGTTTCAGGTTCGGACAGTCATATTCCCGCCCGCCGAGGCTTTTGGGCACCAGTTGCACCAGATGCGCGGAACCGTCGCCGGCGGAGAGCTGCACCAGGCACAATCGATCCCGTATCGGATTGAGCCCCATTGTCTCGGTATCCACGGCAACGACCGGGCCGAACGACAAATCCGGCGGCAGGTCGTCGCGATGCAGGGTGAAAGCCCCCGCCGATGAAACCTGATTGCTCATGATAAAATCAGCCCGCCAAAGAGGTGGCGGCGCTTATGCGGGAAGATGGTGCCCAGGAGAAGACTCGAACTTCCACAGCCTTGCGGCCACAGGTACCTGAAACCTGCGCGTCTACCAATTCCGCCACCTGGGCAGGCAGCCTTCGGAGAGGCGGGCGTGTAACCCCCTGCCTGCATCCCGTCAACGCCGGCCTCAGTTGTCGTGGTCAGCTTTCAGGTGTCAGACGCGGCCCAATGCCTGCCGGCGTCTGACAACTGAAAGCTGACCATGGACAACCGGCTACCGGCACATCAGGACGGGCAACTGCGCGCGCCGCAGTACGTGGCGCGTCACGCCGCCCAGGATCATCTGCCGCAGGCGGGACGTGCTGTAGGCGCCGACACCGAGCAGGTCGGCGCCGAAATCGGCCGCCGCCGCCAGCAGACCGGCGCCCACGTCACGGTTCACGGGCTGAAAAGCCACCACGTCAGCCGCCACGCCGTGCAGCGCCAGGTAAGGCAGCAGGGCAGGCGCCTCCGGGCCGTTGCGCTGGTACTCCGGCGCATGCAGCACCCGTACGGCCTCGGCCTGGCGCAGCCAGGGCAGCATCGCACCCAGCGCCGCGGAGCTTTCGACCGTGCCGTTCCAGGCCACGCAGCAGCGCCGCCCGATGGCGGATGGTGCCGCGGCAGGCGCGATCAGCACTGGCCGGCCGCTGTCGAACAGCACCGCATGCAGGCATTCGGAACCGTCGCTGTCGGCATCGTTCGGGTGCGGCAGAATAGTCAGGTCCGCCAGCATGGCCAGGCCTGGGATCACGTCCTCGTCCCGCCCGGTATGGGTCTCCAGCGACGCCGTGGCACCGATGGCGGCGGCCGGCGCGCTGTCGACCGCCACCTCCGCCGCCAGCACCGCTTCGTTGAACACGCGCTCCAGCGCCGTCGCGCGCCCGGCGCTCTCGCGCTCGGTGGCGTGCATCATGTCCTCGATCATGGCGCCGGACAGCCCCTCGCCGGCCAGCGGCGCTACGCTGCGCGCATCGACCCGCATCACCACGGCGGCCAGGTGCGCACCCCACAGCCCTGCCACGTCGAGCCCCAGCCGCAGCGCCGCCAGCCCACACGGCGACTCCGACAACGGCAGCAGCAATTTGCGGTAATGCGTCATCCGCCCCCCGGGCTACGCGGCGTCACCTTACGGGAAAAGTTTTTCGGTGCGCCACGCATCGCCGTCTCGGGTGAACAGGGTCCGGTCGTGCAAGCGAAACGGCATGTCCTGCCAGAATTCGAAAACCGTGGGGGCCACCCGATAGCCGCTCCAATGCGGCGGACGCGGTATCTCCCCCAGCATGTAGCGGGCCTCCAACGCCGCGACCCGCGCGACAAGCGTCGCTCGCCCATCCAGCGGACGGCTCTGGTCCGAAGCCCACGCACCCAGCCGCGCCAGCCGCGGGCGCGTGGCAAAATAAGCGTCCGCCTCGGCGTCGGTCACCGGCGCCGCCGGACCCTCGATGCGCACCTGCCGCCGCAGCGATTTCCAGTGGAACAGCAGGGCCACAAAAGGATTGCCGGCCAACTCCCGCCCCTTGCGGCTCTCCAGATTGGTATAAAAAACAAAGCCCCCCGCATCCCAACCCTTCAGCAAAACCATGCGCGCGCTCGGCCGCCCGTCCTCCGCCACGGTGGCCAAGGTCATCCCATTCGGATCGTTGGGCTCGCTCTGCTCCGCCTCCGCCATCCAGGCAGCAAACAACGCAAATGGATCGTCCTGCATCCCCCCAATCTGCCCCCGCCAGCGCCGGACGCAACCCCGGCCGGATGCAGGGGGAAAGAAGGCCAGGGGCTCTGCCCCTGGACCCCGCTGGGGCCTGAGGCCCCAGACCCCCATTAATTTTGTCGGAGGACAGGGAGGGGGGCAACGAGTCCTTGCCCACGCACTCGCTGCCCCCCTCCCTGCCCTCCGACTGAATCAATAGGTTCTAAGGACTTGTCCTTAGCGGGGGTCCAGGGGGCAGAGCCCCTGGCCTTTCTTTTCCCCCGCGCCCGCCCGCGGGTTACACCCCGGCTCTTGCCTGGGGCCGAGTGGGCGTGGCACCACCCCGCATCGCCCAACTGCCTGGCGCGCCGGGCCGAGGAGAGCATGCTGGACAGCACACGCAGCGAGACCTTGCCCATGAAAGGCAACCTGATGCTGGGCAAGCGTGGCCTGGTCATGGGGGTTGCCAACGAGCGATCGCTCGCCTGGGGCATTGCCGCCGCCTGTGCCGCCCAGGGTGCCGAGCTCGCCTTCACCTACCAGGGTGACTCGCTCGGCAAGCGCGTGCGTCCGCTGGCGGAGAGTGTTGGCAGCAAGCTGGTGGTGCCGTGCGACGTCAGTGACGACGCGGCGATGGACGCGACGTTCGACGCCGTCCGCGCCGAGTGGGGCGAGCTCGATTTCCTCGTGCACGCCATCGGTTTTGCCGACAAGCAGTATTTGCGCGGCAACTACATCGACACCCCGCGCGACGCTTTCCTGCAGGCGCTGGACATTTCCTGCTTCAGCTTCACCGCGGTCTGCAGGCGTGCTGTGGAGCTGATGTCGAACGGTGGTTCGCTGCTGACGCTCACCTACTACGGTGCCGAAAAAGTCGTGCCGCATTACAACGTCATGGGTGTTGCCAAGGCTGCGTTGGAGGCCTCGGTGCGTTACCTGGCCGCCGATCTGGGCGCCCGCGGCATTCGCGTGAACGCGATTAGCGCCGGCCCGGTCAAGACGCTGGCGGCCAGCGGCGGCATCGGCGATTTCCGCTACATCCTGCGCTGGAACCAGTTGAACGCCCCGATGGAGCGCAATGTCGGTGTCCATGAAGTGGGCAACGCGGGCCTCTATCTGGTGTCCGACCTTTCCACCGCGGTCACCGGCGAGGTGCATCACGTCGATTGCGGCTACCACGTCGTCGGCATGAAGAACCCGAACGCGCCGGACATCGCAACGGTCAGCGACGGCGCCCCCGTCAGCGACGGCTAATGAGCCACAACACCTTTGGCCATTTGTTCCGGGTCACT
>JAATGE010000377.1 GCA_015654825.1 Rhodospirillales bacterium | reverse complement strand
TACGCCAGCGTCTCCGCATCGTCGGACGCGTGGTCGATCACCACCAGCCGGTAATCCACCCCACCCGCCGTCCGCTCGATGCTCTGCACGGCTTTCTTCAGCCAGGCGCAGCCATTCTTCGTAGGGATCACGATCAGGATGCGCCCCGAAGCGCTCGGCCAGTCGATGCGGAACTGATTGAACCAGGCCCCCTCGCCGGCCCGCGCCCCGGTCCCGAGCCGGTCCAGGTGCCGCTGCAGCGCGCCAATCGTCGCCGCCATCACCTGTTCCTGTTTCTGATGCCCGCTGCTCGCCGCATGCGTGCGCCACCGGTACAGCACCGCCGGCACATGCGCGATCACCCGCGCCGCCTCGATCACCCGCAGCACGAAATCGATATCCGCCGAAATCGGCATGGTTTCGTCCCACCCGCCGATCCGCCGCGCCAGCTCGGTGCGCACGCAGATCGGATGCACGAAATACGGATGGCTCAGGTAATAATCGTGGCTGAACGCCGGCCGCAGCCGGAACTCCAGCACGCCGCGCAGATGTTCGTCGATCAGCACTTCATCGGCATACAGCATGTCCGCCTTGGTCAGCCGCGCCGCCCGGATCAGCTGCCACACCGCGTCCGGCTCCAGGTAATCGTCATGGTCCAGGAACGTCACATACTCGTGCCGCGCCGCGCGCAGCCCGAAATTCGTCGCCCGCGTCACCCCCACATTATGCGGGCTCGAAAGCACCCGCACCCGCGCATCGCGCCGCGCATAACTCGCCAGCAGCTCCCGCACATGCGGCGCCGTCGATCCGTCATCGATACAGATCAGCTCCCAATTGTCGCAGAACTGGTGCCGCACGCTCTCCAGCGCCTCGGATAGCCAGGTGCGCGGCGTATCGAACACCGGCATGATGATGGAAATCGAAATGTCGTGCGCCCGGTGCGTCAGCGCCCGCTTCAGCCGCGGCAGCAGTCCCGGCTTGGCGGTCAGGATCTCCCGCCGCCGCAGGAACCGCCGCATGTTGTTGTTCGGCATGATGCGGATCGGCGAGCCCGGCAGATGCACGTTGGTGCCGGCGAACCGCACCGCGATATCCTGCCCGATCAGCCTGTCGAAATGCGCCGCCAGGTCGATCTTGAACGCGCACAGCCCGGCGGCCAGCCCGGCGCCCAGCAGGTCGCCCCGAAACCCGTGCGCCAGCCCCGACCCGAGGATCTCCCCCTCCGGCCCCACCGCCTCCACGGTCACCTTGCGGTCCGGATGCGCCAGGTCCATCGCCCAGCCATGCGCCGACATGCCGTGCAGCGTATCGAACCGCCCCTGCAGGTTCGGCACCGGATCGATGACCACGGGGCTCCCGGTCAGTTCCGCTACCGTCCCGGCCAGCCGCACCCCGAGCCGCTTGCGCGCCCGCGGGTCCACCGGGTCCGGCAGATCGACCCCGAACCCGCACCGCCCGTCGCCGAGCCCCCCCTGGCGGATATCCTCGCGCCTGGCATCGGCCACGACCGTCGCCACCACGTCGGTGCCGACCACCACATCCAGCGCCACCCGCCGGCCCGGCTCCGCAAGATTGACCGCCCACCCCTCCACCCGCGCCGGATTGGCAACGTCCAGGCAGCCCACGATCCCGATCGCCGCCGCGGAAATCTCGAACGGCGGCGGCGTCGCCACCGCCAGACCGCCCACCCGCAGCGCCAGCCTCGCGCTACCGCCCGGCGGCAGCAGGCTGTTCAGCGCCACCCGATATTCCCAGCCTTCCGGCGAACTCCGCCGCGCCACGCCGCGTCCCAGGGCCACGGCGCCATGCAGCAATTCCACGCCAATCACGTCCGCGAGCCACGGCGCCGCGTCGAACCCGCCCGCCACCTCCAGCCCCTCCAGCACCGGCAGCCGCTGGCGCAGCGCGTAAGCACTCTCCAGCGCCCACGGCAGCGCCAGCAGCCCCCGCCCCGAAGGCAGCGCCAGCAGCTCCAGCTCGCTGTGCAGTCTGTGCCGCGGCAACGCAAAACCCGCCTGCCGCCGCCCGCGCGCCCGCGGCAACGGCGTGGTCGCGCACACCACCCCATCCAGCACCAGCGCCAGTCCATCGACCGCGGCCGCCCCCGGCCCGCTCAGGCTGGCCTGCACGAACCCGTCCGGCAGCACCTCGATGGCCGTCCGCAGCGCCTTGCCCGATTTCATGTTGTCTGGGATAGCGTCCAGCCCCGCGGCTGCAACCGCGCGCCGCGGATCGCGCGGGTTGAGGTTGCGTTTCGGCCGCTAACGTGGCCCGATAGGCCCGCAAATTGCAACCATAGCGAGAAATTCTTTTTGGCCATGCGTACTTTGTTGACCGGAGGTTGTGGGTTCATCGGCTCCGCCGTGGTGCGCCATATCCTCCGCCACACCGACCACGACATCGTCAATGTCGACAAGATGACCTACGCCGCCTCGCTCGACGCGCTGGAGGAGGGCCTGGACCACCCGCGCCACGTCCTGGTGCGCGCGGACATCGCCGACGCCGAGGCGATGCGCCGCGTGTTTGCCGAGCACCGCCCCGATGGCGTCATGCACCTGGCCGCCGAAAGCCATGTCGACCGTTCGATCGACGGCCCCGCCGACTTCATCCGCACCAACATCGTCGGCACCTTCACGCTGCTCGAGGCGGCGCGCCGCTATTGGTCGGGGCTCGAGCCGCAAGCGAAGGCGGCCTTCCGCTTCCTGCACGTCTCGACCGACGAGGTCTATGGCTCGCTCGGGCCTCAGGGCCTGTTCGCGGAGACGACGCCCTACGATCCGTCCTCGCCCTATTCGGCCTCGAAAGCCGCGTCCGATCATCTGGCGCAAGCCTGGATGCGGAGCTACGGCCTGCCGATCGTCATCTCGAACTGCTCGAACAATTACGGGCCGTTCCATTTCCCGGAAAAACTGATCCCGCTGGTCATTCTCAACGCGCTACACGGCAAGAAGCTTCCCGTTTATGGCGATGGATCGAATATCCGGGACTGGCTGTATGTCGAGGATCACGCTCGGGCGTTGTCCCTGATCGTTCAAAAAGGCCGGCTGGGCGAAAAATATAATGT
>JAATGE010000658.1 GCA_015654825.1 Rhodospirillales bacterium | reverse complement strand
TCCGACACCGCATTGGGAATCCTAAATCGGACTCAAGTGTTGGATTTTATCCACTAGGGGCAAAGCCCCTGGCCTTCCTCGCGGAGGCAGCCAGAAGGGGGGCGGACAGGGGACTGACCCACCCCCCTTCGCACGGCGGCCCCCAGGGAGGACTAGGCCGCCGCTTCTGCCAGCGCCGGGTTCGGCAATGCCTTCACCCGCGCTATGCTGTGTCGTCCATCCACGCTGACCGGCACGTCGCCATGCACGGTCACGCGCCGCATCAGCCGCGTCTGGTCGCCGAAATCGGCCACCGCGTAATGTTGCGTCGCCCGATTGTCCCAGATCGCAACGTCGCCCTCGCTCCAGCGCCACCGCACCGTGTGCTCCAGGCGCGTAATGTGGTCCTGGTAGATTTCGAACAGCCGCTGGCTGTCATGCGTACTGAGCCCGACGAAGCGCTTTACGAAATGACCCAGCACAAGCGTGCGTTCGCCGGTATCCGGGTGCACGCGCACCAGCGGATGCTCCGTCTGGTACAGCGCCGACGTGAACACCTTCCGCTGTTGCTCGTAGGATTTTACATCGGTCTCGCTGCGCTGTGCGGCGTAGTCGTAATCGTTGGTGTGCACGGCCCACAGCACGTCCGCCAGGTTGCGCAGCACCTCCGGCAAAGTCGTATACGCCAGCGCCGTATTGGCCCAATTCGTGTCGCCGCCATGGGACGGCGATTTCACCGCGCGCAGAATCGAGAGTTTCGGATACGCATCGGTAAACGTGACATCCGTATGCCACGAATTGGCGGCCCGCCCGCCCTCGCCGCTGAACTCCATCGTGTAGGCGGTGCCATCGGCGATCGGCACCGTCGGATGCGCCACCGGCTCACCCAGCAGGGCGGCGAATTTCTCATGCTCCGCGTTGGTCAGGTGCTGCCCGCGAAAGAAAATCACCTTGTGGCGCAGCAGCTGATCGTAGATCGCCCGCACCGTCGAAGGCTGCAGCTCGCCCGACAGGCGCACGCCGGCGATTTCGGCGCCGATCCGGCCGCCCACCGGCCGCACGCTCAGCCCGAATTCATTCACATTTTCGCCGTCCGCCATCCGCAGCCTCCCTCGGCCTTCCGCCCGCCTTCGCCACCCCAGCGACCCGGGCAGCTTGGCGCGTTCGCGCGCCCCTGAGGGACGCTGTATTAGCGACCCTGATATGTGGAATCCATAATACCACAGTCATCGCGAGTCAATTTACCAATTCCGAAGGCAACCCGCCCCACGTCCGCCGCAAGCCGCGCGAAGCCCAAGCGATTCCCATGTTCGCGCATCGCCGTTCCCCCCAATATCGGGGGTCTGGGGCCTCAGGCCCCAGCTTGGTCCAGGGGCAGAGCCCCTGGCCTTCCTATCCCCTTCGCTTTCCGCCCTCCCAAAATTAAATCACTTTTTTTCGTGAGTATTCTCTATAATAACCTTCGCGCTGTCGGTATAATTTTATCTCTTCCTCTCAACTGTGTTCATGCCCCGGTCCACCCCGACGCAAACCGCGCTGACCCCCATCGCCCGGCCCGCCCACCGGTGAGCAGCCTGGACGGCGAAGCCGCGACCTTGCGCGCCGAGGGCGACCGCTTGTTCTCCGAGGGCGCATTCCCCGCCGCGGAAGCCCTGTTCGCCACCTTGATCGCCGGCGGCCACGCCACGTCATGGAACCTGTTCCAATACGCCCGCTGCGCCGTGCGCCAGCGCGATTGGCCGCGAGCCCTGGCCCGCCTCGACACCGCCATGTCCGCCGCCGCCGCGGTCCCCTGGGCCGCGCTCGAAAAAGCCCAGGTCCTGGAACGATCGGGTGCGCCCGTCGCCGAGGTGGCATCGGCCGCCGCCTGGTTCTCCCGCCACGCACCCCCGCGCCTCAACGAAGCGCACTACGCCATGCTCGCAAAATGGGCCCACGCCGCCTTCGATGCGCGCTGCCACGACCAGGCGGCGGCCCTGTACGATTTCCTGGTGGCGCGGGAGCACGGCGGCGCCCTCTGCCGCCTCCGCCAGGCGGACCTGCGGGTCAACCACGGCGCCGCCTCCACCGCGCTCGACCTGTTGCGCGACGCCGCGTTTCCCGCCGACCTCGCCCCCTGGGCCGAGGCGGTCAAAGCGCGTGCCCTGATCGCCCTCCGCCGCGACCAGGAAGCACGCGCTACCCTGCTGCCCCTCGTGCAGGCCATGCCCGGCAACATCGCCTTCATCCGCATGCTGTTCGGCGTGCTGGAGCGCCTCGACGACCGCGCGGCCCTGGCCCGTGCCGCTGAATTCGTGGCCGGCCTGGCCCCCGGCGAGCGGATCGAGTTCCTGCTGCGCGCCGCCCTGTGGCGGGAGGATGCCGCTTCACTGTCCGCGGTGTGCGAAGCCGTGCCGCCGCACGCGCGCACGCCGCTCGCCCCGCTGATCGCGGCGGCCATGAACCGCGCTATCGGCCGCGGCGATTTCGCCGCCGTGGAATGGCTGTTCGAAGGCACCGCGCCCATCGCATCCGATGCGCCGCCCACCATTTCCGCCCTGCTCTCCGCCTGTTTCGCCCGCCGCGACTGGACACGCGCCGAAACCGTCATGGCGACGGCCGCCCCCCTGCTGCAACGAACCTCCGACGCCGAGCTGCGCCTGCGCCATCTCGAGCTGCTCTGCTACACGATGCGGCTGGACCAGGCCGCGGATCTGGCCGCCGCCTGGTCCGCCGAATCCCCGCTGCCCGCCATCGCCTCCGGCACCGTCGCCTCCCTGCACGCCGCCCGCGGTTCATGGCGGAAAGTGATCGATCTGCTGCTGGATCGCGTAGCCCGCGGCATGGCGATCGATGCACAGCCGCTGCTCGACGCCGCCCGCACCGCGGCACGCCGCGCCGGCGATTACGCGACCGTCATCGCGGCGCTCGACCAGGCCCTGGCACGCGCGCCCGCACGCTCCGTGGCGCGGGCACGGCAGCAATTGCTCGCCGAATGCGCGCTGCGGCGCACCATGGAAGGCCCGCACGCCGTCCCGGCCGCCGAGGCAATCCTGCTGCAAAGCGGCCCCGGCCGCGCGCTCGTCGCACAGGCAGCCCGCCTGGTTTCCCGCGCGGTCCCGGCCGACACGCCGTTCCACATCTATTTCTGCGCCGACCACGCCTACCTGATCGGGGCGGCAACCGCGCTGCACGCCGCGTTGCGCAACAATCCCGCGCTGCGCGCGGCCGCCTCGCTCAGCGTCGTTTGCGCCGACGCCGACCATGCGTTCGCCGCCGCGGTCTTCGACGCCATCGGCGCCGCCTTCAGCACGCGGATCGACACGATCCCGGCCAGCGCCCTCGGCGCCGCCGGCAACCTGCGCGTCGAATGGGGCCTGTTCACCCCCGGCCACGCGCTCGCGGAGTCCGCCTACTGGCGCATTTTCATGGCGCGCCACCTGGTGCGCCAGGGCGCCGGCGGCCGCGCGCTCTACCTCGACGCCGACGTGATCGTCGGCCCCGGCATTGCGCGCCTGCTGCGCGCCGGCCTCGGCGGCCGCGCATTATCCGCGCGCATCGAGGAGCCCCTGGCCGAGGTCGCCGAAGCCTCCGCCCGCCTCGGCGTGCCACCCGCCACCTACTTCAATTCCGGCGTGCTGCTGATGGATCTGGACCACCCCGCCACCGCCGGCTGCCTCGATACGGCGATCGCCGCGGCCCGGCACCGTCAGGACATCCTGACCTTCCACGACCAGTGCGCGCTCAATCTCGGGTTCAGCGACCAGCTGCATCCGATGCCGGAAAACCACCACCGCTTTCAGCGCGCCGGCGCCAGGCAGGTGAGCCGGCGCGGCACCCCCATCGTGACGCATTACATGGCCCGCCCGAAACCCTGGGAGATGTTCGGGCGCGGCGCGCGGCCGCGCGCCTGGCAGGACGAATTCCGGCTGCTGACGGAGCTGCTGCGCCCGGAACAAATCCGCACGCTGCTGTCCGCCGCGTTCGCCCCGGCGCCGGTCGCGCCGGCGATGGACGAAGCCGCATGATTTTGGCCGCAACGGCGCGAATGGTAATTGCACGGCCCGCGCCTGTTGCGGTTTTCGCCGCTCACGTCCACGCAACGTCCATCGAATGACGCAGGGAGAAAAGTCCCGCCAATGTCCTCCGCCATCGTCGTGCAATGCTTCATCAAGCCGGATACCCTGGCCGGCCTGTGCGCCAGCCTCGCCGCCTGCGACGGCACACGGTCGTTCCACCTGATTTTCTGGACCGACCTGCCCGGCCCCGGCCGCCACGCGGAACGCCATCACACGCTGCACCAATCGGTGCGCGCGGTGGTGGCCGACTTCATGCGCGACCATCACGATCGTTTCGCCTCGATCACACTCCTCGGCAACAGCGAGAACAAAGGCACCTGCGCCACCTGCCGGGCCGCCCTCGATCACGCCTTCACGCTGCACGATTTCGTGATTTTCTCCGAGGACGACACGATTTTCACCCGCGATGCGCGGTCCTGGTTCGCCGCCCTGCACGACGGCGGCCTGCTCGACCAGCCGGACATCCTCGCCCTCGCCGGCGAATCGATCTATTTCGATGCCCGCCGCGAAACCCTGCCCGAAGGCTACGCCGCCAAGGCCCGCCAGGTCGCCGCCGCGCGCGGCCTCGCCGCCGACTACGTGAAACTGAACTTCATCCCCTCCACCTGCTTCGCCACGACGCGCGCGAAATGGGCCGCCTTCGGTGCCGTCCGCGGCCAGCCGCGCGGCGACGAGGATGTCTGCACGCTGTGCCGCGAGCAGAACCTGCATTGCATCTTTCCCGTCGTCGCGCGCGTCAAGGACATCGGCATGCTGCACGCGGACGGCTACAGCGTGCGCGTGCTCGGCCCCGACGGCGTTCGCGAAATCAAGAACACCTACCTCACCGCGGATGACGTGCCGCCGCGCGCGGGCCCGCCCGTCCCCTACGCCGGCAGCATGGGGCGGCTGTTCGAGGAAAGCGTGAAGCTGGCCGGATTCGATGCGCCGCTGCCGGCCCCGGCCGCGCGCATCGCGGCCCGCCCCTGGAAACTGTGGTGCTTCTCGTTGCGCAATTTCGGCGATGCGCTGACGCCTTACATCATGACCCATTACGGCGTGCCGTTCGAACTCGTCACCACGTTCGAAGCGGCGAACCTGCTCGGCATCGGCAGCAATCTCGACCGCGCGCGGCGGGACAATCCGCCGCTGGTCGTCTGGTCGGCGGGCTTCATGTACCCGAAGCAGCGGCCGGTGCCGTACGGGCCAGACGTGCGTTTCCTGGCGGTGCGCGGCCATCGCACCGAAACCATGATCGCCCCGGTGCGGCGCGCGGATATCGCCATCGGCGACGGCGGCCTGCTGGTCGGCCGGCTGTTCAACCACGAGAAAGTGGCAAAAACCCACGATCTCGGCATCATCCCCCACATGTCGGACGTGCGCGCCGCCGCCAGCCTGGCGCTCTCCCAATGGGCCGGCACGAAAATCATCGACATCCTGGCACCGCTCGAGCAGGTGCTGCGCGACATCGCCGCGTGCCGCCGGATCGCCTCCTCCTCGCTGCACGGCATCGTCGCCGCGGACGCGTTCGCGGTGCCAAGCTGCTACGCCGTATTCAAAGGCGGCCGCGACGTCGAGGGCGAAGGCTACAAATACGACGACTACGCCTCGGCCCTCGGCTACGCGGTCACCCGCGTCGAAATCGGCCCCGCAACGACCCGCGAGGGCGTCATCGCCGCCATCGACCAGATACCGGTGCGCCCCCCCCCAGCAGCCTCGGTGCTCGACGATCTAGAAATGACCCTACAAGTCCTCCGCGCCGCCGCTCGGGGGTTGTGTGTGATTTGAGGGAAGCAAGGCCAGGGCTCTGCCCTGGACCCGCAGGGCGATCGCATTTGAAAATCGCCAGCGCCCGCTCCAACGGACGTCGACGAAAAGGAATAATTAACAAAAGTTTTTGCTTCTTTTTTCAAAAAGAAGTACTTTTTCTTGTTCTTTTTTGAAAAAAAGAACCAAAAAACTTTTGTTAATTTGGTTTTCGTTTCGAGTCGAAGCGTTCGGCTCGGAGTGTTTCCAGTCAGGCTGGGGCCGTTCTAAGCAAGCGAGAAAATAGGAATATGGTCAGCGACAAGCCGGTGCGGGAAATCGAGGTTACGGAGGAGATGCTGACAGCAGGCAAGCTAGCGCTGCGCCTCCAGCTGTAGCCGCCTCTCGTTCCGTATGAGTTCCAAAGCTTGGATTATGGGTAAGATGCCTCTCCCAATCAGTGCACGAGAGGCGACAGGAGGAGCGAGTGATACCAACCGCCGGAAATCTTGACTCCTGCGGCCGTGT
>JAATGE010000620.1 GCA_015654825.1 Rhodospirillales bacterium | reverse complement strand
CTCCTGGTTCTGGCGCAGTTTCTCGGTGCTGGCGCTGGCAACATTCAGGATTTTTCCGCGCAGCGGCAGCACCGCCTGGGTATCGCGGTTGCGTGCCTGCTTGGCGCTGCCGCCGGCGCTGTCGCCCTCGACCAGGAAAATCTCGGTCTCCGCGGCGTTCTCCTTCGTGCAGTCGGTCAGCTTGCCCGGCAGCCGCAGGCGCCGTGTGGCGGATTTGCGTGGCGTATCCTTCAGTTCGCGACGGCGGATGCGGTCTTCCGCGCGTTCGATGACGAAAGCGAGCAGATTGTCGGCCTGCGCCGGATCGGCCGCCAGCCAATGGTCGAACCGGTCGCGCAACGCGGTTTCCACCAGGCGCGTGGCTTCCGGGCTGGTCAGTTTTTCCTTGGTCTGGCCCTGGAATTGCGGCTCGCGCAGGAATACCGACAATTTCGCGGCCAGCGGCGTCAGCACATCCTCGGCGGTGACCTGCGTCGCGCGCTTGTTGTTGCGCTGATCGCCCCAGGCGCGCAGCGATTTCAGCAGCGCATTGCGAAAACCGGTCTCGTGCGTGCCGCCCTGCACCGTCGGCACCGTGTTGGTGTAGGAATGAACAAAGCCGTCGCCCTGGTCGAGCCAGGCGCAGGCCCATTCGACACGGCCGGCGCTGCGGCCGTCCGCCGACTCGGGAAGCGCCGCGTCGCCGGCCCAGATTTCCGGAATGGCGCGCGGTGCGTCGGCGATGTCCTCGGCCAGGCTGTCGCGCAAGCCGCCGGGGAAATGCAGCACGGCTTCGGCCGGCGTGTCGGTGTTGCCGCGCAGCAGGGCGGGCGGACACGACCAGCGGATTTCGACACCGCGAAACAGATAGGCCTTGGAACGGCACAGGCGGTACAGCGTGCGCGGGTTGAATTGCAGCGCGTGGAAAATCTGCGGATCCGGCTTGAAGCGGATCGTGGTGCCGCGGCGGTTATGCACCGGGCCGGCAGTGACCAGCTTGGTGACCTGTTTGCCGCGCGCGAAACGCTCGCGGTACAACGTTTTTTCCCGCGCCACCTCGACTTCCATGATTTCGGACAGGGCGTTGACCACGGAACTGCCGACGCCGTGCAGGCCGCCGGAGGTGTTGTACGCCTTGCCGGAGAATTTGCCGCCGGAATGCAGCGTGGTGAGGATCACCTCCAGCGCGCTGAGCTTGGGAAATTTCGGATGCGGGTCGACCGGGATGCCGCGGCCGTTGTCGCGCACGGACAGGAAATTGCCCTCTTCGAGCGAGACCTCGATGAAGCTGGCGTGCCCGGCCACCGCCTCATCCATCGAGTTGTCGAGGATCTCGGCGGCCAGATGGTGCAGGGCGGACTCGTCGGTGCCACCGACATACATGCCGGGGCGGCGGCGCACCGGTTCCAGCCCCTCCAGCACCTCGATATCCTTGGCGGAGTAGGCGTCGGCGCCACGCGCGCCGGGATCACTGAAGAGATCGTTCATCCTGTGTTCCCGTGGAGACGGGCGCAAGCTAGCCGCCAGTACGTGGGCGCGGCAAGGCAGGCAAGGCCGGGAGTGCCCCCGGCGCTACAGCCAGCCGCGCCTGGCGAGCTCCGCCGCGGTGTCGTCGAGCGCCTGGCGCGTCGTCGCCACCAGGGTATCCGCCTCGTGGTCCTGCAGCACGTAAGGCGGCGCGGTCAGCATGGTGCTGCCGGTGGCACGCAGGATCAGGCCGCGCTGATAGGCGAAATCGCGGCAGAGGCTGCCGACTTCGTCGAATTTTGCGAACCGCGTGCGCGCGACTTTGTCCGGCGTCAGTTCCAGCGCCCCAAGCAGGCCAACCATGCGTGCTTCGCCGACCAGGGGGTGGTCGGCCAGCGCCACCCAGCGCTGCTTCAGGTAGGGGCCGATGTCGTCGCGGACGCGGTCGACCAGCTTCTCGTCGATGATGATCTTCAGGTTGGCGACGCCGGCGGCGCAGCAGACGGGATGGCCGGAGGTGGTAAAGCCGTGCCAGAAGGCGCCCCCGGCGGTCAGCACGTCGGAAATCGCGTCGCTGACCATGACGCCGCCCAACGGCAGGTAGCCGCTGGTGACGTTTTTGGCGAAGGTCATGAGGTCCGGCCTGAAGCCGTAATACTGGCTGCCGAACCAGGCGCCAGTGCGGCCGAAACCGCAGATCACTTCGTCCGAGACGATCAGCACGTCGCGCTCGCGGCAGATGCGCTCCACCTCCGGCCAGTAGGTGTCGGGCTGCATGATGACGCCGCCAGCGCGCTGGATCGGTTCGCCGATGAAGGCCCCAACGTTCTCGGCGCCGATCCGGTCGATGGCGCGGCCGACCTCGCGCGCGGCGTGCAGGCCGAATTCGGCCGGGCTCAAATCGCCGCCTTCGCCCCACCACCAGGGCTGTTGCACATGCACGACGCCGGGGATCGGCAGGTCGCCCTGCTTGTGCATGTAATCCATGCCGCCGAGGCTGGCGCCGCCGACGGTCGATCCGTGATAGGCATTATGCCGCGCGATGAACGTGGATTTCTTCGGCTGGCCGCGCAGTTTCCAGTAATGCCGCACCATGCGGATGATGGTGTCGTTGCCTTCCGAGCCCGAATTGGTGAAAAAACATTTCGCGAAGCCGGGCGCCAGCTGGCCGAGCATTTCCGCGAGCTCGATGACCGGGATCGTAGTGGATTTGAAGAACGTATTGTAGAACGGCAGTTCCAGCATCTGCTTGTAAACGGCATCGGCGATTTCGCGGCGGCCGTAACCCACGGCAACGTTCCACAGGCCGGAAAAACCGTCCAGGATCTTGCGCCCCGCGGCGTCGGTCAGCCACACACCCTCGCCGCGCACGATCACCCGCGTTCCCTCGGCGTTCAACGCCGCCATGTCGGTGTTCGGATGGAAATGGTGCTTTGCGTCGCGTGCCTGAAGCGAGGCGAGGGTGGTGGGGTCGTTCATCGCGGCATCCAATTTTGTGATCACATTTTGCGTCAATTGAACAGGTGTTACAAGTGAGGCCAAGGAAGGCCAGGGGCTCTGCCCCTGGACCCCGCTGGGGACAAGTCCCCAGACCCCATTTATTTTCTAGGCGGCGCGGGTGGGCTGCGGCACACGCTCTGCGTTGATCCGGTCGGCATTCCTCAGGGCGCGCGCCATGTCGTAATCGAGCTGCAGGCCGGCCCACAGCTCGGGTTTGCTGCCCGCCGTTCCGCCCAACCAATGGGGTCTGCGGCCTACTGGCCCCAGCGGGGTCCAGGG
>JAATGE010000387.1 GCA_015654825.1 Rhodospirillales bacterium | reverse complement strand
GGTGATGGAGATCGTCACCAAGAAGGTGAAGAGGGTCGCCTTCACCCGCAAGAACCTGGAGAAGTTCGCCGGCGTCCGGGTGTTCCGCTACGGCGAGACCGAGGACAAGGACATGGTCGGCGTCGTCACCGGCCTGGCCTGGACCGAGGTCGGCGGCGAGATTCTGACGATCGAGAGCGTCCTGCTGCCCGGCAAGGGCAACATCAAGCACACCGGCAAGCTCGGCGACGTGATGCAGGAGAGCGTGTCCGCGGCGCTGAGCTACGTGCGCAGCCGCAGCATCACGTTCGGCATCAAGCCGACGCTGTTCGAAAAGCGCGATATCCACGTGCATGTGCCGGAAGGCGCCACGCCGAAGGACGGGCCGTCCGCCGGCATCGCCATGGCCACGAGCATCGTCAGTGTGCTGACCGGCATTCCGGTGCGGCGCGATATCGCCATGACCGGCGAAATCACGTTGTGAGGGCGCGTGCTGCCGATCGGCGGGCTGAAGGAAAAACTGCTGGCGGCGATGCGGGCCGGCATCACCACGGTGCTGTTCCCGAAGGACAACGAAAAGGACCTGGCGGAAATCCCCGACAACGTGAAGAAGGGGCTGAAGCTGATCGGGGTCGCCAACGTCGACGAGGTCATCAGCCAGGCGCTGGTGCGCAAGCCGGAGGCGATTACCTGGGAAGAGCCGCCGGAGCCGATGACGCCGACGGCAGTCGCCGAAGGCGTGGGCGCTGCGTTGAAGCACTAGGAAGGCCAGGGGCTCTGCCCCTGGACCCCGCTGGGGACAAGTCCCCAGACCCCCTTCGTTGGGGGGAATGGCGAAGCCTGGGAATCGGTCTGCTACAGGCTTCGCCAAGGAGACGATGAGAAGCCGCGCAGCGTTAATAGGGGTCTGGGGACTTGTCCCAGCGGGTCCAGGGCAGAGCCCTGGCCTTTCCTCTTTTCGCCATGAACAAACCACGAAACAAGCCAAAAACTGGCGGATTTCCTGGCTTTTTCCTTTGACGCGGCAGAACTGCCGCCCGTAGTGTCGCGCCGCTTGGCCCGGCGCAACCGCCGGACCGACCCGACCGCGGGAGGCACGTTTTCGCGGTTGAGCGCCAGTCCCCATTGTTTCAAGGAAAACATGATGAGCGAGAGCATCGACAAGAACGAGCGGAAGCAGAAGCGCGCCGCGCGGGCCGAGAAGCAGGAAAATGTCTTCAAGCGGCAGGAATTGGCAGCCGTAGTGGCCGAGAAGATCGGCGTGCCGCGCACAAAGGCAACGGGTGCCGTCGATGCCGTGCTCGAGGCCATTACCGACCAGTTGAAGGCGGGGCAGGAAGTGCGTCTGGTCGGATTCGGCGCCTTCGTCATTGGCGAGCGCAAGGCGGGCAAGGGGCGCGACCCGCGGACCGGCGCCGAGATCGATATCCCCGCCGCCAAGTCCGTGCGGTTTCGCGCCAGCAAGGCGCTGCGCGACCGGGTCGCCGGCAAAGCCGTCGCCTGATCGGCAATCGTCCGATCATCTGCGGCGGACGGTCGCGCCAGTTCGGCCTGTGTGGTTCGGGCGGTTAGCTCAGCGGTAGAGCGTCTCGTTTACACCGAGAGGGCCGGCGGTTCGATCCCGTCACCGCCCACCAGTTGTCGGTTGTCAGTTGTCGGACCAAGAGTCGCCTTTCTGACAACTGACGGCTGGCCACCGAAACCCCGAACGGGTTGACCGAAAATCCCATCTCCCCTAGAGACCGCCGCTTGCGCCGGGGAACCAGCCGGCGCTGGATTGCGGGTGTAGCTCAGTTGGTTAGAGCGCCGGCCTGTCACGCCGGAGGTCGCGGGTTCGAGCCCCGTCACTCGCGCCACTCTTCGTAAAAACGCCGGGCAGTTGACGTTTTGCGCATGGCGGGCCCCCTTGGCGGTGCCGGGGCGCGGGTCTATGGTCCGCCGCGAATGTTGCAGTGCGGCGTCCAACCGGGCGCCGCCGCATGCTGTTGGGATCACCATGCAGCCGGTACTGGCGAACTATTTTCCTGTGCTCGTTTTCCTCGTCATCGCTGGCGTTATTGCCGCGGCGATGGTGGGCGGTTCCATGCTCGCCGCGCGGCAGCTTCCCTACGCCGAAAAGGTGAGCTCGTACGAATGCGGATTCGAGGCGTTCGACGATGCGCGGCGGCAATTCGATGTGCGATTCTATCTGGTTGCCATCCTGTTCATCATTTTCGACCTAGAGGTGGCATTCCTGTTTCCCTGGGCCGTGACACTGGGGCGCATCGGGTTGTTCGGCTTTTTCTCCATGCTGGGGTTTCTCGGCGTGCTGACGGTCGGTTTTATTTATGAATGGTGCAAGGGCGCACTGGAATGGGAGTGAGCCTGCGATGAGCGCTGCGTCATCGGAAATCGCCGTCCGGCGCGCTGAGGCGCTGGGTCCCGGGCCGCAGCAGGATGCGGTGATCCGCAGCATTACCGGCGAGATCACCGATCGCGGCTTCGTCGTTGCCAATCTGGACAAGCTGGTCAACTGGGGCCGCACCGGTAGCCTGTGGCCAATGACGTTCGGGCTCGCCTGCTGCGCCGTCGAGATGATCCATGCCTATATGCCGCGCTACGATCTGGACCGCTTCGGCATTTTTCCACGCGGCTCGCCGAGGCAGAGCGACGTGATGATCGTCGCAGGCACGCTCACGAACAAAATGGCGCCGGCACTCCGCAAAGTGTACGACCAGATGCCGGAGCCGCGCTGGGTGATCAGCATGGGCAGCAGCGCCAACGGCGGCGGCTATTATCATTATAGCTATTCCGTGGTGCGCGGCTGCGACCGCATCGTGCCGGTCGACATCTATGTGCCTGGCTGTCCGCCGACCGCCGAAGCGCTGGTCTACGGCATCATGCAGCTGCAAAAGAAAATCCGTCGCACCGGGACCATTCTGCGTGGTTGAACAGAACGACATGGGCGCGCGCCAGGCGGCACTGGCGACGCTGATCGGGGCGGATTTCGCCGGGGCGACGCAATCCGGGCTGCAGGGCGGCGAGGTCGTCGTGCACACCACACGCGACGCGCTGTCGGCGCTGCTGACCCGGCTGCGCGACGATCCGCGCACGCTGTGCGAGCAGATGATCGATATCTGCGGCGTCGATTGGCCCGAGCGCGGCGAACGTTTCGATGTTGTGTATAACCTGCTGAGCGTTTCACTGAACCACCGCGTGCGCGTGATCGTGGCCACCGACGAAGTATCGCCGGTGCCGTCCGCTTCCGGCATCTGGCCGTGCGCGACGTGGTGGGAGCGCGAGGTGTGGGACCTGTTCGGCGTGACATTTGCGGGATTGGCGGACCACCGGCGGATCCTCACCGACTACGGGTTCGAGGGGCATCCATTGCGCAAGGATTTTCCGCTGACCGGCTATGTGGAGGTGCGCTATGATGAAGAGCGCAAGCAGGTCGTCTATGAACCTGTGAAACTGACGCAGGATTTTCGCAATTTTCAGTTTCTGTCTCCATGGGAAGCGGCAACGACGCTTCCGGGTGACGAGAAGGCGCACACCGAGCGTGCGGCGGCGGAGGGCCATGCAGGATGAGCGAGGCCACGGTTCGCAAGGCTGACGTCGCCGACGGTCGGCGAGAGGTCGCCATCGACAGCCACACGATCAATTTCGGCCCGCAGCACCCGGCGGCGCATGGCGTGCTGCGCCTGGTGCTGGAAATGGATGGCGAGGTGGTGGAGCGCGCCGATCCGCATGTCGGGCTGCTGCATCGTGGCACGGAAAAGCTGATCGAGAGCCGTACCTATACGCAGAACGTACCGTATTTCGATCGGCTGGATTATGTTTCGCCGATGTGCATGGAGCACGCCTTTGTGCTCGCCACGGAAAAGCTGCTGGGCATCGAGGCGCCGCCGCGTGCGAAATGGATTCGCACGATGTTCGACGAAATCACCCGCGTGCTGAACCATCTGCTCAACCTGACATCGTTCGCCATGGATGTCGGTGCGCTGACGCCGCCGCTGTGGGGCTATGAGGAACGCGAAAAGCTGATGGAGTTTTATGAAGCCGCGTCGGGTGCGCGGCTGCATGCGAACTATTATCGGCATGGCGGGGTTTCGCGCGATCTGCCGGCGGGTCTGGCGGAGCGGATTTTCGAATGGTCGGAGCGGTTTCCGACATT
>JAATGE010000647.1 GCA_015654825.1 Rhodospirillales bacterium | reverse complement strand
CTCGGATGAACCGCCAAGATGCGCAGCGTGCGCGTCGGAGGCAAGAAGGAAGGCCAGGGGCTCTGCCCCTGGACCAAGCTGGGGACAAGTCCCCAGACCCCATTAATTTTGTCGGAGGACAGGGAGGGGGGCAACTCGGCCTTGCCCACGCACTCGCTGCCCCCCTCCCTGTCCTCCGACTTAATCAGCAGGTTCTAAGGACTTGTCCTTAGCGGGGGTCCAGGGGGCAGAGCCCCCTGGCCTTCTTATGTGCCCCGGGCGTCGCGGCTGGCGTATGTGCAGGTGCGGTGGTGGTTGCGGGTTTTGCAGCCGCCGCCGGTGAGTTGGCGGGCGCAGGCGGTGGCGGCGAGGTTGCGGCCGTGGGCGACGGCGTAGGTGGCGTGTGGCGGTCCGCCGGCGGCGATGCGGTGGACGGCGTTATGTACCAGGTGGTTATGGCCGTGGCCGCCGCGCCAGTGCAGGGCGACGGCATGGCCGCGGAGGGGGGCTGCTTCGGCTGAGGCGATCAGCGAGGGCAGGCGGAAGTGGCGTGGCGCCCTGGGGGCGACGGGGATGCCGAGATCGCCGAAGCCGCCATCGAGCAGGGTTGCCATGTGCAGGTCGCGTTCGGTGTTCGAGGCGGCGCCGAGGACGACGCCGATCAGGCGGACGTTGCCGCGTTTGGCGCTGGTGACGAGGTTGTGGCCGGCGGCGATGGTGTAGCCGGTCTTGAGGCCGTCGGCGCCGTCGTAGTCTTCCAGCATGCGGTCGTGGTTGGGGATCACGCGGCCGTGGAACGTGAAGTTCGGCACGCTGAAATAATGGTACTGGTCGGGGAAATCCTGGATCAGGTGGTGGGCGAGCAGGGCGAGGTCGCGGGCCGTGGTGACCTGTTCCGGGTCGGGCAGGCCGGAGGCGTTGCGCCAGGTGGTGTGGGTCATGCCGAGGGCGCGGGCGCGGAGCGTCATGATCTGGGCGAAGCGGTCTTCGCTGCCGCCGACCAGCTCGCCGAGGGCGCAGGCGGCATCGTTGGCCGATTTGGTCACCGCGGCGAGGATCGCTTCCTCGACGGTAATGCGTGATCCGGGCACCAGGCCGAGTTTGGTCGGCTCCATGCTGGCGGTGTGTTCGGAGACCGGGACCAGTTGGGTGAGTGATATCCGATGGTCGCGCAGGGCTTCGAACACGACGTAGAGTGTCATCAGCTTGGTGAGGCTGGCGGGATAGCGGACGGCGTCGGCGTTGACGGCTTCGGTGACGTGGCCGGTGGCGTCATCGACGACGATGGAGCTGTAGCGGTAGGAGCCGATCTGCGCGCGCGCGGTTGCGGGCAGCAGGGCCGCGAGGCCGAGGGCTGCGAGCGCGACCTGGGCGAGGCGCTCGCGTCGGCGGCGGCCGGGCTTTGTCAGCGTGCGTAGGAAGGCCACCATGCGCGGATTACCTGACTTTCAGGCTTGGGGTGGGTAGTCGGAAGGAATGTAGCGGCGGGATTCCGCGCTTGTCCAGCATGATAGCCGGCTTTTGCGTGAACCGATCGTAAGTACGGGGTGTAACGCCCCATTGCACACGTCATGGTGGCGGGGGTGAGTGCGCTTGTGTGTTACAAGACATTTTTGTGCATCGCACAAATTTGTCTTGACCGTCTCGATAGGCACGCCGTAGAAGGTTCTTGCTGCACCGCACAATGCGGTCGGAGTTACAGGCGATCCGGTTCGCCGGCGTTCGGAACCGTCGCTACAAGTTTGGAGCGATAAGCATGTCGATCAAGCCGAAGACGGCCGAGGCCGTCGCCGAGACCGAAGCCACCGCCAGCCGCACGTTCGACAAGACGGTGGAAGGCCTGAAGCAATCCGCCGCGACGGCGACCGCGAGCCTGGAGCAGGCTCAAGTGAAGATGAAGGAAGGAGTTGACCGCGCCATGAAGACCGCCGAGCAGCTTGCCCAGTTCCACCAGGGCAACGTCGAAGCCGTGATGAAGTCCGGCCAGGTTTTCGCGAGCGGGCTGCAGGACATCAGCAAGCAGTTCGCGGCGACGTCGCAGGCGAATTTCGAGGAAGCGGTTGCCGCGTTCCGGCAGCTGACGACCGTGAAGTCGCTGCGCGAGGCGTTCGAGCTGCAGAGCAGCTACGCGAAGGCGTCGCTGGAGAAGGCGCTGGCCGAGAGCGGCAAGCTGACCGAGACCGGGCTGAAGCTGGCCGAGCAGGTCGCGGCGCCGCTGACCGCGCGCGTGAATGCCGCCGTGGAGACGTTTTCCGCGCGGGCCTAAAGATTGAAGGAGGCCAGGGGGCTTTGCTCCCTGGCCGCTAAGAAAGGCCAGGGCTCTGCCCTGGACCCGCTGGGGCCAGTAGGCCCCAGACCCCATTTAGCGCTGCGCGGCTTCGCCGTTCCCCCCAATGAGTGGGGGTCTGGGGCCGTCGTGCGCAGCACGCTCTCGCGTGACGGCCCCAGCGGGTCCAGGGCAGAGCCCTGGCCTTACTGCGGCTTTTCATTTCCTCCGGCTGGTCGCATCTTTTCCAGCGGCCGGGGCTTCCGATATCATTCCTTCTTGACCGCGCGGGCGTATGCTGGCGCGGAAATCGGCGCGGCGCCCGCTGGGTGACGGCCTGGGATGACATGGCGCATGAGTGATTTTGACAAGCGTGGCGGCGACGCCCCCAACACCGGGGTGGTGGTCCGCGCGCGCCCGAAGACGCGCAAGCCGGCCATGTATAAGGTGCTGATGCTGAACGACGACTACACGCCGATGGAGTTCGTCGTGCACGTTCTGGAGCGGTTTTTCCAGAAAACGCGGGAGGAAGCGACCCGCATCATGCTGCACGTGCATCGCCGCGGCGTGGGCGTTTGTGGCGTTTATACCTACGAGGTGGCCGAGACGAAGGTCACCCAGGTGATGGACCTGGCGCGGCAGAACCAGCACCCGCTGCAGTGTACGATAGAAAAAGAGTAACGGACTGTCGCGGAACACGTGGGGCGGAGCCACGTTCTGAGACTGGTCTCCCTAATGTCGCCGGGGCGACATTGCGGGGGGCCTGGAGGACCGGCGTTGCATCCCTACATATGTTGTGGCCGGTGACATCCGGTTGACACGAATTCACTATCATCCTGCCTCAGCTTGCGGCCATCCTTGCGAAATCGACGCGGGAGAGACTCGCGGCGAGGCGCCGAAGGAGCGCGAAGAACATGCTGTCACGCAACCTGGA
Organism: Rhodospirillales bacterium; assembly: GCA_015654825.1. Classification (GTDB taxonomy): domain Bacteria; phylum Pseudomonadota; class Alphaproteobacteria; order Acetobacterales; family Acetobacteraceae; genus CAJCIS01. The sequence goes on along the minus strand of JAATGE010000647.1, from coordinate 1,120 downwards.
ACAGACCCTGCATCGGGCCCTGAGCTTTGCCAGCGAGCGCCGGCATGAGTATGCGACGCTGGAACATCTGCTGCTGGGACTTACCGACGACAGTGACGCCGCGACCGTACTCAGGGCTTGCGGCGTTGACCTGGAAAAGCTGCGCCAGGAACTCACCGAGTTTCTCGACAAGGATCTTTCCGGTCTGACTACGGACCGGGCGACGGAACCAAAACCCACGGCTGGGTTCCAGCGGGTGGTGCAGCGGGCGGCGATCCACGTGCAAAGTTCCGGGCGCGATGAAGTGACCGGCGCGAATGTGCTGGTGGCGCTGTTCTCCGAGCGGGAAAGCCACGCCGTCTATTTCCTGCAGTTGCAGGACATGACGCGGCTGGATGCGGTGAATTTCATCAGCCACGGCATTGCCAAGGCGCCCGGGCGCACGGCGCAGCGGCCGGCGCAGGGTGCGAGCCCGCCGCAGGATGGCGACCATGAGCGCGAAGAGAAACCGAGCCGGCGCAATCAGGACGCGCTGAGTACGTATTGCGTGAACCTGAACAAGAAGGCGACGGCCGGCAAGATCGATCCGCTGATCGGGCGCGAAACGGAGATCGAGCGCACCATTCAGATCCTGTGCCGGCGGACCAAGAACAACCCGCTCTATGTAGGTGACCCGGGCGTCGGCAAGACGGCGATCGCCGAGGGCCTGGCCAAGCGCATCGTCGAGGGCGAGGTGCCGGAAGTGCTGGCGAAGAGCACGATCTTTGCGCTGGACATGGGCGCGCTGCTGGCCGGCACACGGTATCGCGGCGATTTCGAGGAGCGGCTGAAGGCGGTTGTCAGCGAGCTGGAAAATCAGCCCGGTGCCGTGCTGTTCATTGACGAAATCCACACCGTCATCGGTGCGGGTGCGACCAGCGGCGGGGCTATGGATGCCTCCAACCTGCTGAAGCCGGCGCTGGCGAGCGGCAATCTGCGGTGCATCGGCAGCACGACGTATAAGGAATTCCGTAACTACTTCGAAAAGGATCGCGCGCTGGTGCGGCGGTTCCAGAAGATCGACGTCACCGAGCAGTCGGTCGCGGATACGGTCGAGATCCTGCGGGGACTGAAGACGAATTACGAAAAACACAACAAGGTT
>JAATGE010000270.1 GCA_015654825.1 Rhodospirillales bacterium | reverse complement strand
GCGCCCGCGGCTTCGTTCTCCAGTGCCCCGACGCTCATGCCCACGCAGTGGCTGCCCGCGCCGGCCGGCACCACTTCCAGCTCCAGCCCCAGCCGGCGCAGGTCGCGGCCGAACCCCGTCTCTCCGGATTCGCCTTCCAGCAGTTGGCCCATTTCCTGGAACAGGATGATTTCCGCCACCCGCTCGGCGCCGATATGGGCCGGCAAAACCACGCGGTTCGCGCCGGCCTGCAGCAGTTTCTTTTCCGTGCTCGGCGCCTCGCCGCGGGCGATGATGGTCAGGCCCCCGTTCAGGCCGCGCGCCGAGAGCGTGATGAACACGTTGGCCGCATCGTCCGGCAGCACCGTCGCCAGCGCGCGGGCGCGCGTCACGCCCGCGGCGCGCAGCACTTCCTCGTCGGTGGCGTCGGCCTGCAGCCCGGCAAAGCCCTGGCCGATGGCCAGTTTCAGCCGCGCCTCGTCGCGCTCCACGATGACGCAGACCAGCCGCCCGTCGCGCAATTCGCGCGCCAGCATCTGGCCGATGCGCCCGTAGCCGCACACCACGACGTGGCCCTCGAGCGCGGAAATGTCCTTCTGCATCCGTCTGATTCCCAGAAGTTGCTGGAACTGGCTGGCGGTAATCAGCTGCACCAGCGCACCGGTGACAAAGATCATGCCGGTGCAGCCGGCGACGATCAGGCTGAGCGTAATGGTGCGCAGCAGCGGCGTATCGATCGGCCGCACCTCGTCGTAGCCCACCGTGTAGATGGTAATCACGACCATGTAGACCGCGTCGCCGAGCGACCAGCCCTCGCCGACGTAGGCGCCGGTCGCGATCGCCCCGACGACAAACAGGAAAGCAACGCCCGCGAGCAGGTTGCGCAGCGGCGAAGAGAGCAGGCGGGTCATGCTTCGGCCATGATCGCCGATATGCTAGTGTCTGGCCATGACGAGTCCGATCAGCTTTCCCGACTGGGTGCCGCCCTGGGCGCAGCTGCTGCTGCTGATCCTCGGTATCATGCTGGCGCTGGCGTTCGCGCTAATGCCGTTTTCCGTGTTCGGGCTGAAAAGCAGGCTGGAGGCGGTGGAGGCGCGGCTGGACGAAATCCAGGGCGAAATCCGCGCCCTCGCCCTGCGCCTGCCGGAAGCGCCGCGCCGCGCCGCGTTCGATGACCCCCCGCCCATTCCCCCCGCCGCGTGGGCAGTGGACGCCACCCCGCGCCGGCCGATCGGCGCGCCCGCGCGCGTGGAGCCTCGCATTAAGCGGGACAGTTAAGATTAGGAAGGCCAGGGCTCTGCCCTGGACCCGCTGGGGCCAGTAGGCCCCAGACCCCATTCATTGGGGGGAAACGATGCAAAGCCGCGCAGCGCTATCGGGGGTCTGGGGCCTCAGGCCCCAGCGGGTCCAGGGCAGAGCCCTGGCCTTCCTGCTTCGCCCGATGACAAAGCAGCCCGATCGGAACCTGGCTGCAGACCGCCTGCAGCGCCGGCGGCCGCACCTGGGGTGCCACTTCCGCCAGGAACAGCCGTGTTTCGCCCGGCTCCAGGGGATCGGTCAGCCCCGCCGTCAGGCGGGCCGCGCACACTTCGTCGCTGGGTTCATGGGCGAGCCGCGTATCGGCCAGGTGCGCGCCGGCGCGCAGCGCCTGCAGGCGCCATTCGTCGGCGTGCACGCCAAACAGGCCGCAGGACGGCACGGTGCGATACAGCGCGGTATCCGCCGGTAGCGGCAGCGAGCGGTCGGCCTGGTCCTCGCCGGCCAGGTACCGCATCGCGTCGCCGCGCAACGGCGCGGCGTCGGCCCACTGCAGCGCGATGCAAGCCGCCATCAGGATCGCGAACCGGCCCGGGCGCAGCCGCGCGGACAGCAGCGCCACGGACCCCAGCACCAGCGCGTACCCGACAATCCAGAAGGCGCGGCCGGACGCCCGCACGATGCCGAACATCCGCGCCATGAAATGCAGGTCCAACGGCAGCAGCACGACATGGCCGATGGTGAGGCGCGGTGTGGCCGCGAGGAGTGTGAGGGCCGCCATGGCGATGATGAGGCCCCGGTAGCGGGCGATGGCCTCGCGGCGCAGGGCCGGCGCGGTGCGCCACAGCACGAAAGTGGCGCTGGCCAGCAACAGGAGCGCGCCGGCACCGAGGTAGTTGAAGCCCTCGTACTGATACCCGGTCGCATCGATCGCCGGGCGATCGGCGCCGAACAGGCCGGACCGCTGCGGCCACACCGGCCCCAGCAGGTTCAAAGAGTAAAGGCCATAGCCCGGACCGTTGCCGCCCTGCGTACCGCTCAACAGCAGGAAAATGCCGGCGGCGACTTCCGCCGCCACGCCCCAGACGATCAGCCCGCTGCGCCGGCGCTTCATGGCGATGCCGGGACTGAACAACGGCGCGGCCAGGCAGGCCGCGGAGAAGATGAAAAGGTACGGGTGCACCAGCACGGCGACGGTGAGCAGCAGGATCGAAGTGCCCGGCGTCGGTACGCGGCCATCGCGGCACCACCGCGCCGAAATGCCGAGCGCCACCAGCAGCAGGAAATGGGCGAACAGGTTGATGTGGCCGATGCGGTAGAGCCAGGCCGGTGTCGCCAGCGACAGAACGGCGGCCGCGAACGCCGCCACGAGATCGGCGGCGGTGGGCAGGCGACCCGGCGGCTCGGCCGGGCGCAGGCCGCGCAGCGCGAACACCGCGGCCACCGGCTGCAGCGCGATGCACAGCGCCAGCCAGATCCCGAACAGGTTGACCGGGATGCCGCGCACCGACGCGAGCAGCTTGGCCAGCAGCGACAGCGCCGGGTTGCTGTCGGAAAAGGCCACCACTTCGCCGCGCGGCCAGGCCAGCGTCGGCGCGCGCAGCAGCGGCCAGTGCCACCCGGGCGCCTGGAACGCCAGGTGGCCGATGAGGTTGGTGACCAGGTCGCCTTCCGGGTGGACGAACAAGCCGCCGGCGCCGCCGAGAGTGGCAAGCGGCACCGCGGAGACCGCCGCCGCGAAACCGACGGCCAGCCCGATAACGTAAGCCGCCGCGGCCGCGGCGCCGCATTTCATCGTCTCCCCCCAAGGAACGGGGTCTGGGGCCTACTGGCCCCAGCGGGTCCAGGGCAGAGCCCTGGCCTTTGTGCCCCTGCCGCTGCAATGACTTGGTAGGAGCCGCGAACTGGGTTAGAGGCCGATGGCATGACCGACTCCGCGGCGGACAAATTTTTTGCGGCTGCGCGGCCGCACCGCGGCATTATCACGGTTTGCGTCATCGCGGCCTCCCTGCTGCAGGTGCTGGATTCGACGATCGCCAACGTCGCCCTGCCGCACATGCAGGGGAGCCTGTCCGCTACCACCGATCAGATCAGCTGGGTACTGACCAGCTATCTGATTGCCGCGGCCATCGTGATGCCCTCCATCGCGTGGCTGGCCGGCCGCTTCGGGCGCCGCCGCGTTGTCCTGGTATCGATGGCCGGCTTTACCGTGGGATCCATGCTCTGCGGCACCGCGCAGACGCTGGAGCAGATGGTCGTTTATCGGCTGATCCAGGGGGTGTTCGGCGCCGGGCTGGTGCCGCTGTCGCAGGCCGTCATGCTCGATATCTATACACTGCCCGAACGCGGCAGGGCGATGTCGATCTGGACGGCCGGCATCATGGTCGGGCCGATCATCGGGCCGACGCTCGGAGCCTGGCTCACCGAGACCTATAGCTGGCGCTGGGTTTTTTACGTGAACGTGCCGATCGGCGTGCTCGGGTTCGCCGGCATGTGGCTCTATCTGCCGGCAACGACCATCGATCGGGCGCGGCGGTTCGACTGGATCGGATTTGTTTCCCTGGCGGTCGGGGTCGCCGGCCTGCAGCTCGTGCTCGATCGCGGCGAAACCAAGGACTGGTTCGACTCCTACGAGATCGTCGTGGAAGCGACGCTGTGTCTGGCAGGGTTTTACCTGTTCGGCGTGCAGACACTGATGGCCGAGCACCCGTTCATCAGCCGCCAGATCCTGCGCAACCGCAATTTCATCACGTCCATGGTGCTGTGCTTCGTCGTCGGCGTCGTGCTGAACAGCACTTCGGCGCTGCTGCCGCCGTATTTCCAGAATCTGGGCGGCTATCCGGTGCTGCTGTCGGGATTGGCGATGGCGCCACGCGGGATTGGAACGGTGCTGGTCACACCGATCGTCTCGAAACTGGTGACAACCGCCGATCCGCGCCACCTAATGGCATTCGGACTGCTGACACTGGCGGCGACCACCTGGCAGATGGCGCACTGGACGCCGGACGTCTCGTTCGCGGCGCAGGCGCCGATATTGCTGCTGCAAGGCGCATCGATGTCGATCGTCTTCACGCCGATGCAGCTGATCGCATTCTCCAGCATCCCGGGGTCGCTGCGCACCGAGGCCAGCGGCCTGATGTCGCTGTTCCGCAATTTCGGCGGTTCGATCGGTGTCGCCGTCATGGAAACATTGCTGGTGCGCAACACGCAGGTCGCGCACCAGGACCTGGCGCGCTTCGCGACGCCGTTCAATCGCGCGCTGCAAAGCGGCGCCGCGAAGAGTTTTTGGGATACCGCGAGCCCGGGCGGGGTGACGCGGCTGGACGCGCTGGTGAACTACCACGCGCAGGTCGTGGCCTACGCCGACGACTTTCTCGCGGTTTCGATCGCCATCGTTCCGGCGGCGCTGGCGGTGCTGCTGATGCGGCGCCCGGGACGGGTGAAGGCCGCGGACCCGGATGCACACACGGTGATCGAGTAGGATTGTGCGGCGCTCATAAGCGCGAAGATAAGGGTATGGAACGAAATCAATGAGTTGAAAATTTAGCGGCTTCGCCGACCAGGGGGCTCTGCCCCTGGACCCCGCTGGGGCCAGTAGGCCCCAGACCCCATTAATCTGTTCCGAGTCTGGCATTAACGCCGGGCCAATGGCCAGAGCAACAGGTCTGCGAGATTAGTACAGAAGACTCCCGCCGCGCAGCGCTAACGACAGCGGCGGCACGCCGTCTTGGGTCCAGGGGGCAGAGCCCCTGGTCGGCGAAGCCATTAAAACTCAACTCATTGACTTCGTTCTATAATCCTTATCTTCGCGCGTATGGGGC
>JAATGE010000342.1 GCA_015654825.1 Rhodospirillales bacterium | reverse complement strand
GCTTGGCCTTGCTAACGCCATTATCTATACTTGCGCCGATCACAAGGAACGTAACGCCTTCATTGGTGAGGGGTGGCAGAGCTCGGTTTAAGGCAGCGGTCTTGAAAACCGCCGGGCCGAAAGGCTCCCTGGGTTCAAATCCCAGTCCCTCCGCCAAATGCGAAAGCCCCCTGAACCAACAGGTCCAGGGGGCTTTTTGTCAATCTGTTAACGCTATCGCCGGGAAAGCGTCGGTTGGATGTTCCGCATAGCCTGCGCCGCGAAATACGGTCGAATGCAGCGCGCGCGCTTTGTGCAACGGTATGGGGTTCCTGGGCGTCGTTCCGCCCGTCCAAACCTTGCGGCCGTTTTCCTCGCAGTCAAGAACTTCAAGAAAGTCGGTGTCGGATAGGCCTTCTGCGGCGAGCGCTAGAGCCACGCGGGCGGAAGCCGCATGTGCCTGTGAAGTGCCGGTAACCGTGGAAAAGGCGATAAACCGAAAATCCGCATTGCTGCGGTTCGGGTGATTGGTCATGGTCTGCCTCCGCCCCTGGTAACCGCCGAGGCGCGCGGTGTGTACTACATGGCTATTCCGTAACGTTTTTCAAGCCAGCGGAACACTCCGCCGCGGCCCGCTGATCAGCGCCTCTGCCGACGGTGCACCCTCCAGCAGCAGATCGGCCCAGATTTGTGCGAGTTCGCGCCGGCGATCCATTAGCATCGCACGATTGTAGGCAGCCTCGGTCTTGTCGTCGGAGGCATGCGCCAGCATCAGGTCGATGACCTGGCGATCAGCCCGATATCGCTCGTTCATGATAGTGGAGAAAGCGGCGCGCCAGCCGTGCGCGCAGTGCTGCCCGTGAAAGCCCGCCCGATGCATCGCGTAGCCGAGCGTGTTCTCGCTCATCGGTCGGCGCGGATTGCGGATGTTCGCAAACACGAACGGATGGTGCTTCGAGAAGCGGCGCGCCTGCTCCAGCACCTCGACGGCCTGGCGCGCGAGTGGCACAAGGTGGGACCGCTTCATCTTCATCAGCTCTGCCGGGATCTCCCAAAGGGGCTCCGCGCCATTGAGCCCCTTGAACTGCTCCCAACTCGCTGAGCGCAGCTCGCCTGGGCGCACGACGGTAAGCGCAATGAACCGGAGGGCCAGAAGTGTGGCCGGGTGCGATGGGATGCGCGAGACTTCGGCCAGAATGCGCCGCACACCGTCGACGTCGGTGATCGCCGGCTGATGGCCCCGGATCACCGGCGCGAGAGCAGGCTTGATCACGCCGGCCGGATCGAGCTGACAGAGGCCCGATGCAATTCCGAAGATGAAGACCGCGCTGCAGCGTTGCCGGATTCGGTGCGCTGTCTCGACCGCACCGCGCGCCTCGATCTCATTCAGCACACCCAGCAGCTCGGGCGCGGTGATGTCGGCTATCGGCCGCTTGCCGATTTTGGGAAAAATATCCCGGTCCAACGAGTGCAGCACGTCCCATGCGTGACGCTTGCGCCAGATCGGTTTGTTCTTCTCGTGCCACCGGCGCGCCACCGCTTCGAAACTTTTGTCTGGATCGAGCGGGGCAGGGCGCTTGGCTTCGGCGCGCGCCTCGACCGGGTCGCGGCCATCGCGTGCCATGGCGAGCGCTTCGTCGCGCAGCTGGCGGGCGCGGGCGAGACTGATCTCCGGGTACGTGCCGGCGGCGTAGAGCTTCTCCTTGCCGCCGACCGTATAGCGCACGCGCCAGAGCTTCGATCCGCTCTTCGTTACGAGCAGATAGAGGTTCGGGGTATCGGGAACCTTGTGGTCTTTCGCCTTCGGCTTGAGGCCTCGGACCGTGGCGTCGGAAAGCATGACGGACTTCCATGGCGGGTATTTTTCGGCTGGTATTTCGACCATACCCGGCAATCTACCCGGCGTGTCAACTGGTGCCGCATTAGGCGCCGCCTGGGGTAATGATACGGATGCCTAGAGAAACCTGGCTTTTACGGTATATTTGCAACCCCAGGAAACGCCGGTAAACAGGTTTTTGGCGGATGGGGTGGGATTCGAACCCACGGTGGGCGTGAACCCACGGCGGTTTTCAAGACCGCTGCCTTCAACCACTCGGCCACCCATCCGATGGCGCGAACCGTATCGCCGGGCGCCCAACGGGACAAGCGGCGCCGGACCCGTCCGGGGGGTTACGAAGCGCCCTGCTAATGCTTACAACCGTGTAGTTTCTTGCACGGGACCAGCCATGCGCCCCACCGCCGCCTTCCCCTTTGTCGCCGCCCTGGCAGCCTCACTCGCCGCCGGCGGGGCAGCCCACGCACAGGCCGCATCGCCTAGCGACAGCATCTGGACCTTGCAGGTCGAGAACGACGCCGTCTCCACACTGAAGGGCACTTCCGACGAATACTACACGAGCGGCCTGCGGCTCGGCTGGACCTCCGGCGCCGACGCGGTCGAGTTTGCCTCCAGCGTTGGGCACGCCGTGTGGGGCGACGGCACCACGCGCGTGTCGCTGGAACTCAGCCAATCGCTGTTCACGCCGCGCGATACCCAGCTTGACCCGCCGGATCCCGCGGATCGGCCTTATGCCGGCGTGCTGCTGCTGACCGGTGGGCTCGTGCACGATAGCGCCACGACCCGGGACGTCGCGGCGCTCAGCCTCGGGGTCGTCGGCCCCGCCGCGCTTGGCGAAATCGTGCAGAACGGGTTTCACAGCATTATCGGCGATACCTCGAACCGCGGCTGGCATTTTCAGGTTCAGGACCAGCCGGCGGTAAACCTGCTGTTCCAGCGCACCTGGCGGCTGCCGGTGACCAATATTGGTGGCGTGGAGATCGACGCACTGCCTTCCGCGGCGATCGCCGGCGGCGACGTGCGCGACTATGTGCAGTTCGGCGCGGTGGCGCGCATCGGGCAGGGACTCAACAGCGATTTCGGGCCGGCGCGCATCGTTCCCGGCCTGAACGGCACGGACGCCTATACCGCGACCGCGCCACTCGTATGGTACGGGTTCGCCGGTGTCGACGGTCAGGCGGTGGCCTACGACGTGACGTTGGACGGCAGCACGTTCCGCGATCGCACACCGAGCGTGCATCGCATATGGGATGTGGGCGAGTTCGAGGCGGGCCTGGCGGTAATCCTGTACGGCGTGCGCGTCAGCTACACGCAGACATGGCAAACCCAGGAATTCAGGGGTGCACGCTCGGGGCTATTCAATTTCGGCAGCCTGGCGATGAGCGTGACGTTTTAGGGAAGGCCAGGGGGCTCTGCCCCCTGCACCCCCGCTAAGGACAAGTCATTTAGAACCTGATTTGTCAGGTCGGGGGAACAGGAGGGGGCTGCGAGTACTTGCCCACGCGCGAGTTGCCTCCTCCTGTTCCCCCGATCCATTAAACGGGGTCTGGGGATTTGTCCCCAGCGAGTCCAGGGCAGAGCCCTGGCCTT
>JAATGE010000375.1 GCA_015654825.1 Rhodospirillales bacterium | reverse complement strand
CCGCCGCGGCAACGCCCGCGCGCGCCGGCGAAATGCCCGTGTCGGTATTCACGCCGCATCGTTTCTATCCCGATCGTCTGGTGGCGCCGGCCGGGCAGAAATTGCGCATCGGGATACGCAACTCCGACGATACCGCTGACGAATTCGAGAGCACCGGCCTGAGCCGCGAGAAACTGGTAGCACCGGGCGGCCGGATTACGGTATTCGTCGGCCCGCTGGATCCGGGCAGCTACCAATTCTTCGGCGATTTTCACCGCGACACCGCACCAGGTGTGATCGAAGCGAAATAGATGGCGCCTGCTACTCGGCGAGATTTATCATTCCCGCCGCGGTCGATGCATGCGATAGATGTGATCACAGAGTTTTTCGGGGAGGCGCGGATTATGCGCACGAGCAGCGGACATCCGGCCATTCGACATCCAGTTATTGGACGCATGGCCATTCGACAACTTGCCGTTCTGGCATGCTTCCTGGCGGCATCGCTGCTGGGCTTCGGGCATGCGGCGCGGGCCCAGGCGCTGTGCGAACAGCTGTCGGCGCTGTATCCGCAGCCGGGCCGCGACGGCCACGGCGAGAATGCCTTCCGGCCGCTGCCGCTGTTCTCCCCCGCACGCCCGCAGGCAGGCGCGCCAGGTACCCTGTCGCTGTCGATCGCGGTCGACCACGTCAGCAGCGCGCCGCAAGGCAAGCCGGGCTACGTCTATGTCGGCAACTACAAGGTGACGGATATTCCGGTTTTCCGCGTGACCGGCGGCGCCAGCGGCGTGGCCCAGGTCGTGGACCCGGCAACCGGTGCTACGATGCCGATCCCGAATGCCTGCCTGGCCAACCCGGGCTGGGCCTATGGCGGCACGCAATGGGGGCTGGTGCAGGCCGACACGCTGGACGTGCTGTTTCAAAGCCGGCTCGATTATTCCGGCACCGCCGCGGTTCCGGCGTCGACCAACGGATCCGAGCCTTGCCGCTCGAGCAACCTGCACACGCACGGGTTGCTGGTAAGCCCGTACCATCCGGAGCGCGCCGGTCTGGGGCCGTACGGCGACTACGTGCTCGATGTGACGCAACCGAAGGGATCGTTCGACCTCGGCACCGATATCGACAATTGCGGCAACTTCCTGCGCGACCTGATCCATATCGGCCACGGCCTGACCGAGTTTCCGCTGCACTACAACACCGTGATCCCCGGCACGCCGCATGTCAGCTCGCTGGTCACCGGTGAGCATCCGAGCGGCCTGTTCTGGTACCATCCGCATCCGCACGGGCTTTCGCAGTTCCAGGAACATGGTGGTACCACCGGCGTGATTACGGTGGGCGACCTGACCGACTATGCGTGCCCGGCGGGCGACGGCACCCCCGGCAACTGCACCATCACCAACGCGGATATCCGTGTCCTGGCAATCAAGGACATCGGCATCCAGAGTTACGGCAACGGTCTGTACACGACGATCCACGATGTCGAATCGACCTTGTGCAGCCCCAACGGTGGAACCCGGCGCGGCGAATGCCAGGGCATCGACGAGACCGGTGGCGGCAAGTGGGTGTTCACCGTCAACGGCGTCGAATATCCGGTGATGCACGTCCCGGCCGGCCGGATGCAGATCTGGCGCATCGTAAATGCCAGCCCGAGCGTCAGCTATCGCCTCAGCATCGAACCGCTGGGCCATCCCGGCAACGGTTCGCTGCCGTTCCAGATATTGGCGCGCGACGGCGTCGGCGTGCGCCAGGTGCACGGCCAGGCCGAGATGCACAGCCAGTTCCTGATGATGCCTGCGACGCGCATCGAAATCGCAATCCCGGCGCCGCCGGCCGGCGGCGCCTACGAGCTGCACAACAGCTCCGCCAGCATGGCGGCGAACGGCAACGATAGCGGCAATGTGTGGCCCAGCATCGATCTGGCACGCATCGTGTGGGGAAAACCTGAAAGCGCCAGCGCCCAGGCGGCGGCGGATGCCGAAGCCACGGCCCCGGTTACGGCACCGTTCGACGTCGCCGGCCAGGCAACCCCGATTCCGCACGGCAGCGCCGACGACACGCGGCTGCCCTCGCGCTGCCGCTACGCCGTCGGCGACACGCGGGTGGTCTATTTCGTTCACCGGTTCGTCAAGGTATTCGGACCAGTGGCGAAAACACCCTCGGGCATCCAGGGACATCTCAACGAGGTGTTCGGACTGATCGCCGGCCTGCGCCATCCGGACGGCTCGATGGATTTCTATCCGCAAGGCATCGGCAAGCCGCTGCACAGCGTGGATGAAGTGTGGGCCAACGGCGTGAACGGCACCGATGTGGCGTTCCCGGCGATGGATCATAACGATTACAACAGCGTCTGCACCGTGCAGGGCAATGTCGAGCACTGGGAGCTGCAGAACTGGACCGCGGAAGACCATAATTTCCACCTGCACCAGTCGCGGTTCACGATCGATCCTTCCGGCGCCTTCTACTTTCCGGCGCGGCGCCCCGGCCTTCCGGAAAACGTGACGTCGACCGATGCGCTGGTAAAGGCGTTCGCGCTGCAGAAGGACGTGCCGTTCATCGATACGATGCCGGTGCCGCGCGGCCAGAGCATCTGCTCGACCGCGCCGAACACGGCGGGCTGCCATGGCAACCCGGCCGTGGAATGCAGCGGCGCACCCGGTGCCGCAGCCTGCCCGTTCCCCGGCAAGGTCAGCCTGCTGGTCGATTTCTCGCGCGCCGAACAGGTCGGAACGTTCGTGTACCACTGCCATGTGCTGGAACACGAAGACGGCGGCATGATGGCCATGATCACCGTCATGTGCCGCCCCGGCGACACCAACTGCCAAGCGCAACAAGCCGCCCACGCACCGATTTGCAAGCCGGTTGCGACGAATTGAAAGGAAGGCCAGGGGCTCTGCCCCTGGACCCCGCTGGGGACAAGTCCCCAGACCCCATTAATTTTGTCGGAGGACAGGGAGGGGGGCAGCGAGCGCGCGGGCAAGGCCGAGTTGCCCCCCTCCCTGTCCTCCGACTTAAATCATCAGGTTCTAAGGACTTGTCCTTAGCGGGGGTCCAGGGGGCAGAGCCCCCTGGCCTTCTTCACTTCGCCGTATCCAGCGTGCCGTTCGTGTTCGGGTAGGCGACTATACCCCAAGGCAGTTTGAAGCCTTCGATTGATTGTTCCGGCTTTAGTTGCGCGGCGTCCACCACGCTGAGTGCGGCGGAGCGGCCGCAGGCGGCGACGATGTGTTTGGCGTCGGGTGTGAAGCTGAAGTGCCAGCAGCGTTTTCCGACTTTGATGTCGGACAGGTGGTCGTAGGTTTTTGCATCGAACACCTGGATCAGGCCGGCCTTGGCCGCGGCGACGAACAGTTTGGAGCCATCGAGGCTGAAGGCGAGGCCGTAGGGGCTGGCGGCGGTGGGAACCGCTTTTGTGATGGCGAAATCCTTGTCCAGCACAATGAATTTGTCGGAGAATTCGAGGCTGACGATGTAGCCGCTGCCGTCGGGCAGGCGTTTGATGCCGCGGGGGCGGGTGCCGTATTGCTTGGTGTCGACCGAGTGGGCCAGCGTGCCGGCGGGCAGGTTGTAGATGCTGACGGTGTCGTCGCCTTCGTTGGTGACGAGCAGGTATTTGCCGTCGGGGGAGAATTCGAGGCCCTCGGTTTCGTGGCCGCTCGGAATGCTGTTGACGACGCGGCGCTGATCGAGATCGACCACGGCGATATGGGCCACGCCGCCTTTGTCGGTGGGCGGTTCGTAGGTGGCATAGGCGGTGCGGCCCTGCACGCGGACCATTTCGGTGGATGGGCCGATCGGAATGTGCGCGAGGATTTTTCCGGTAGCGCGCTCGATGACGGAGAGATTGCCGCTGCCCTGGTTGGCGGTGAGCAGCAGCGTGCCGTCATGGGTAACCGCGATGCCGCGCGGCCCCTGTGCGCCGATGTCGATCTTTCCAGTTATAGCCAGCGTCTTTGCGTCCAAGGTCGTGACGCCGCCCTGCTGGTCGGTGACATAGAGCGTTTGTGCATTGGCAGCGCCCGCGAATGCGGCGAGTGCGGCGGCAGTCCGGAACTTCATTTCGTTTCCCTTATCTTATGAAAGCCGAGGGCCTGGGGGGGGCGGCTTCGCCCCACCAGCCTTCCTGCTTCCTGCTATCTGGCCATCACCCAAGACCAATCAATTCAGCCTTTCGTGTTGCAGCGCCTGTTCAACGGCGATCGCGACGGCCAGCAGCCGCGCATCCTGCATCGCGGGCGCGGCCAGCATAAGCCCGGCCGGTGGCGCGCCGGGCGCGTGGCAGGGCAGGCTGATGGCGCAGCCGTCGAGGAAATTGATCGCGGACGGGTTGCGCAGCAGCAGGAAGTTGAGCCGGCGATAATCCGCGTCGAGCACGAAGGCGGCGACCGGCGGCGGCGCGATCGGCACGGTGGGCAGCATCAGGGCGTCGTAGGGGGCCATGTCGGCCTCGAAGCGCAGGATGATGCGGCGGCGGGCCTGGGTCAGCAGAAAATAGTCGGCGGCGGACATGTCGGCGCCTGGGGCGATGCGGGTGGCGACGCGCGGGTCGTAGCGGGCGAAATCGCGGGCCAGCACGTCACGATGCCAGGCGAAGGCTTCGGCCGGGGCGAAACCGCCTTTGGCATGGGCCTCGGTGATTTCGTCGGAGGCGGCGAGCGGGGCGCGGTCGGTCAGCGCGCCGGCTGCGTCCAGGCGGGCGACGGCGCGGTCGAGCGCCGCTTCGGTCAGGTCGTCGAGGTTGGCGAAGGCCAGGTTGGTGGGCAGCAGCAGGCGCAGGCCGGCCAGGACGGCGCGGGGCAGCGATCGGTCCGGCTCGCCGGCCATGATGGCGTCGAGCACGGCGCAGCAGGCGGCGCTGCTTGCCAGCGGCCCCACGGAATCGAGCGACGGGGCGAGCGGCAGGGCGCCGTCCAGCGGCACGCGGCGGGCGGTGGGTTTGAAGCCGGTAATGCCGCAGAGGGCGGCCGGGATGCGGCAGGATCCGCCGGTGTCGGTGCCGATGGCGGCGAGCGCCATGCCGTCCGCGACGGAGACCGCGGCGCCGCTGCTGCTGCCGCCGGGGACGTGGCCGGTGGCGCGGTCCCAGGGCGACAGCGGCGTGCCGTAATGCGGGTTCAGGCCGACGCCGCTGAAGGCGAATTCGGTCATGTTGGTGCGACCGATCGGGATCATGCCGGTCGCGAGCAGGCGTCGGATTGCGGTCGCGGTTTCGGTGGCGGGGGGCGCGTCGGCGAGCACGATGGAGCCGGCCGGCGTGGGTTCGCCGGCGACATCGAACAGGTCTTTTAGGCTGATCGGAATGCCGGCGAACGGGCCGGGCGCGCGGCCCGCCTGGCGCAGCGCGTCCATGGCGTCGGCGCTGGCGCGCGCCTGGTCGGCGTAGACGCGCACGAAGGCGCGGGCGCCCTGCCCTTCCAGGTCGTTGATGCCGGCGAGGCAGAGTTCGACCAGGTTGCGGCTGGTGGTGGTGCCGGCCGCGAGGGCGGCGGCGGCTTCGGCGAGGTTGGGCATTTGGGGCGGACCGGGCGCTATTTGTGGGCGGGCGCGATGGCGAACATGACGGTCGCGGTGACCGTGACGGTCTGCGGGCCGGCGGAGAGATCGGGCGTCGGGGCGGCGCGCGCCGCCATGGCCATGGGCGCGAAAACCGGGCGGGGGCCGGGTTCCGTGGGTTCGCCGGAGCTGATGGAGAGGACGTCGCCGAGCGAGGCGCCGACGCCGGCAAGCAGGGCGGCGGCACGCTCGCGCGCGTCGGCGGTTGCCTTGGGCAGGCAGGATTGCTCGAGCGAGCGGCGCAGGGCGTCGGAGAGGAACAGGTCCATCGAGCCGATATTGGCCATGCCGTCGGTGGCGGCTGCCTGCATGACGCGGGCGAGGCCGGGCAGGCTGGAGGTTTCGACGGTGAGGCCGGCGCGGGCGGTGTAGCCGGTGGTGATGAGGCGGCCGTTGCGCTCGTCGGTGCTGCGGTCGGTTTGCACGCCGGTGCTGGTGAGGGCGGCATCCGGCAAAGCGAGCTTTTCGACCTCGGCGCGGAAGCGGTTGTACTGGGTGATGGCGGCGGCGGCGACGCGGCTGGCGTCGGGGCCGGAGGTTTCGGCGCCGACGAAGATGCGGGCGCGGTCGGGCTGGGCGCTGGCGGTGCAGGTGCCCTGGACGGTGACGGCCGGGGGTTCGGCGGCGGTGGCGGCCGTGGCAGCGAGGAGTGGGACTAGCGGGAGCCAGCGCATCGGGATCTCCAGGTGTCATTGATAAGTGGCTGCGCGGAGGGCTGTGATTTCCGTCGCACCAAACCATGTTCCCGCGTAGGATGCCACCGAGAGGGTCCCTCATGCCGAAGCAGCAAAGTCTGGACGACCGCCACCGCGATACGGGCGGTACTTTCGAAGGAAAGCGCGGAAACACCCATGTTTCCACGCTGCGGGAGAGTTATACCAACCGCCGGAAATCTTGACTCCTGCGGCCGTGT
>JAATGE010000605.1 GCA_015654825.1 Rhodospirillales bacterium | reverse complement strand
AGCGCTGCGCGGCTTTTCATCGTCTCCCCGGCGAAGCCATTACGATATGGATTTCAGGCTTCGCCGTTCCCCCAATGAATGGGGTCTGGGGCCTACTGGACCCGCAACGCGGAAGGGTGCTGCGCACGACGGGGCCGTTGTGGCGGCGACCGGCGGCTTGTTTTGATCGTGCAGGGAACTCCCGCCGCGCAGCGCTAACGCAGGCGGCGGCACGCCGTCGGGGGTCCAGGGGGCGGAGCCCCTGGTCGGCGAAGCCAGTTAACCTCAACCGATCGTTCTTCGGTCACGCTTACAATGCCCTACGGGTCGATCGAGTGGTCGCGGGCGAAACTTACTTCGCGGAGCGAGGCGCTTTGCACGCGCCCTTCGGTGAGCCAGCGGCGCAGGGTATCGATCCGGGCACGCGACGATACCGACAGCGGCACCTGGCGGCGCAAGCTGGCGCTGATATCCTCGGCGACGAATTCGCGGTTTTCGCTGAATCCGACATACATCGCGTCGATGATTGCCTGTTCGATCTCCGACCCGACATAGCCGGAACATTCGCGCGCCAGGCGCGGCAGATCGAAATTGGCGGGCGAGCGGCTGCGGCGTTTCAGGTGCACCGCGATGATTTCCATGCGTTCCTGTGTCGTCGGCAGGTCGAGGAAGAAGATTTCGTCGAAACGGCCGCGGCGCAACAGTTCCGGCGGCAGGCTGTCGACATCGTTGGCGGTGCCGACGACGAAGCAGGGCGCGGTCTTTTCCTGCATCCAGGTGAGGATCGTGCCGAGCACGCGCGCGCCGGAGCCGAGATCGGCGCCGCCGTGGGCCAGCGCCTTTTCGATTTCGTCGATCCAGAGCACGCAGGGCGCCACGGCTTCCGCCAGCCGCAGCGCGCGGCGGGTGCGCTCCTCCGCGGAGCCCGCCTGGCTGCCGAATACCGCTGCGATATCCAGCCGCAGCAGCGGCAGGCGCCACATGCCGCCGATCATTTTCGCGGTCAGGCTCTTGCCGGTGCCGGGAATGCCGATCAGCGCCAGGCCGCGGGGCGCGGGCAGGCCGTACTCGTGCGCCTCCCGGGTGAACGCGCGCTCGCGCTGATGCAGCCAGACCTTCAGCACCTCGAGGCCGCCGACGTCGGCCGGGGTTTCGGTTGCCGAGAAAAACTCCAGTGCCTCGCTGTCGCGAATGATTTCTTTTTTCTCCCGCGTGACGATGCCGATGGCCGCCGCATCGAGTTGCCCGTGCGAGGCGACCGCCCGGGCGAACACGCGCTGCGCTTGGGCGCTGCTGA
Source organism: Rhodospirillales bacterium (assembly GCA_015654825.1). Classification (GTDB taxonomy): domain Bacteria; phylum Pseudomonadota; class Alphaproteobacteria; order Acetobacterales; family Acetobacteraceae; genus CAJCIS01. The sequence continues at coordinate 4,253 of JAATGE010000605.1, read as the reverse complement.
GGCCGAGGGCCGCCTGGACGAGTTTTTCCCGCTCCGGCGGTGGCAGGTCCTGGCGCACGCCGGCATCCTGCGTCAGCGCCGTCAGCACGTCGCTGATCTGGGGGGCGCCGGGCGGTGGCATTTCCAGCAGTGCCGTCAGGTCGCGCAGCTCGCGCGGCACCGGGCCGCCGGGCAGTGTCACGACGATGGATTTGCGGCCGGATTTCAGGCGCTGCGCGACGCTGCGCAATTTGCGTTTTATGCGTGGGTCCGACCAGAGTTCGTGGAAATCGATCAGCACGAATACGGCGTCGGTGTCGGCCGCCTCGATATGTTCCAGGGCCGCGACCGGGTCGCGGACGGTGGGAGGCGCGTTGCCGAGGATGGCGCGAAAACCCTCGGCCACGTCCCAGGTGAAGCAGGCGCGGTCGGCGCGTTCGCACACCGTCTGCAGGATCTGCAGGGCGCGCTCTTCCTCCTGGGTGGCGACGAGCACCAGGGTGAAGCGGGCGCGCAGGTGGAGGTCGAGTTCTGCTTCGAAGCTCATGGCTGGGGGGCTTTATACCAACGCGCGTCGTGGTTGGGTCTCGTAAGATAAGCCCAGGGCTCTGCCCGGAATCGAGGCGCATTCGTGGCTTGTTGGGCTGCACGCGCCGTATGCGCCGCAGCGCTTCGGGCTTTGTTCTGCCGGCGGTCGCGACCAAATATTCAGATCACGCTCAATCCAGCTTGGCCGCCGCGGACGGCCGCAACGGACAGGCGGCGGTCGAGGGTGGCGAGCTGCCCGGCGTGGGCGATCGCCAGTGCCAGAAGGTAGCTGTCGGTTACCTGCTTGTGGCTTAGCAGCCGATCGATATCGACAAGTACGGGGTCCAGCAAGCTGATGTCATCGGACCAGAATACGTGCCCGGGTTGCTCCCGCAGCCGCGCCAGCACGCCGGCTACGATGGCGGGAGAACCGGGCGTGTTGGCGTACCTGGGATGGCCGACGATGCGCAGCACGGCGTTTTCCGTAATCGGACAGGTTGCCCAGCTATCGCTTCCCGTGGCCGCGAACCATTGGTGTGCCGCGTCGTGGCTGACATGGGTCGGGTCAATCAGTGCTATCAGAACGTTAACGTCCAGCAGGTACGTCACGGCGCCTCGTCGCGCAGCTCGTTGACCATCTCTAACGTCACCCGCGCTCCCGGATCGGTAACCGGCAGCAGAGGCACCCCGTTGCGCTCCGCCCGCGTTTGCGGTCGGACCAGTGACCGCCGGGCCAGGTCGGAGACAATCTCCCCAATCGTCCGCTTCTGTTGCTCAGCCAACGCCCGGGCCGCCGCCAGGACATCATCGTCGATCGCCAGCGTAGTCCGCATCACCAAACCTTACATCAAACATCAGCCATCACACATCAATCGCTAATTGTCAAAGCGCGGTCCCGCCAAATCCTCCAGGATCGGGCATTCCGGCCGCTCATCGCCGTGGCAGTCGCGCGCCAGCTGGCCGAGCGCGTCCCGCATTCCGCGCATTTCGGCGATCTTCGCGTCCAGCGATGCGATGTGGGCCAGGGCCAGCCGCTTGACCTCGGCACTCGGGCGGTGGCCCTGCCATAGGCCGAGCAACGACCCTATATCCTTGATTGAAAACCCGAGTGTGCGTGCCCTCTTGATGAAGCGCAGCACATGCACGTCCGGTGCGCCAAAATGCCGGTAGCGGCTTTCGCCGCGGTCCGCCGGGCGGATCAGCCCAATCGCCTCATAGTGCCGGATCATCTTGGCACTGACGCCGCTTTCCGCTGCCGCCTCGCCGATATTCATGCCGCCATCCCGTCTTGACCTTCCCACCATGGGAAGCACCATCTTCGCGGGCAAGAGCTTTCCAAACCGCCGAGGTGCCCGATGACGTTGCACGAACACACACATGATGCGGCCCACGCCGACACCGGCGCGGACGGTGGCGGCGCAACGAAAGACCCGGTTTGCGGCATGGCGGTTGATGCCGCCCATGCCAAGCACCGCGCGCGGCACGGCGAGCTCAACTTCGTGTTCTGCGGCCCGGGGTGCCAGACCAAGTTCGAAGCCGATCCGGAGCGCTACCTGAAGGCGGCGCCCGCACCGCCGGCGCCGGCGGCCGGCGCGATCTACACCTGCCCGATGCACCCGCAGATCCGCCAGGTCGGGCCGGGCAACTGCCCGATCTGCGGCATGACGCTCGAACCTGTCGAGGTCTCCGCGGAAGCCGCGCCGAACCACGAACTGGCCGACATGTCGCGGCGTTTCTGGGTCGGCCTGGTGCTGACGCTGCCGGTGTTCATCCTGGAAATGGGCGGCCACATTCCGGCGCTCGGCCTGCACGAGCTGGTGCCGCCGGTCTGGTCGGTGTGGATCCAGTTCGTGCTGGCAACGCCCGTGGTGCTGTGGGCCGGCTGGCCGTTCTTCCAGCGCGGCGCGGCATCGGTGCGCTCCGGCCAGCTCAACATGTTCACGCTGATCGCGCTCGGCACCGGCACGGCCTACCTCTACAGCCTGGCCGCCACGTTTGTGCCGGAACAATTCCCCGCCGGCTTCCACGGCATGGGCGGCACCGTGCCGGTTTATTACGAGGCCGCCGCCGTCATCACGGTGCTGGTGCTGCTCGGCCAGGTGCTGGAACTGCGCGCGCGCGACCGCACCGGCGGCGCCATCCGCGCGCTGCTGAACCTGGCGCCGAAAACCGCCCGCCGCCTGCGCGACGGCGCCGACGACGAGGAAATTCCGCTCGTCGAGGTCGCGGTCGGCGATCGCCTGCGCGTGCGCCCCGGCGACGGCGTGCCGGTGGACGGCGTGATCCTCGAGGGCAGCAGCGCGGTCGACGAATCCATGGTGACCGGCGAATCCATTCCGGCCGCGAAAACGCCCGGCGACAAGCTGATCGGCGGCACCGTGAACGGCACCGGCTCGCTGATCCTGCGCGCCGAGAAAATCGGCGCCGGCACGATGCTGGCGCGCATCGTCGCCATGGTCGCGGAGGCGCAGCGTAGCCGCGCGCCGATCCAGGCGCTGGCCGACACCGTCGCGGGGTATTTCGTGCCCGCCGTGCTGGCGGTCTCATTGGCGGCGTTCGCGGCCTGGGCAGTCTGGGGTCCGCCGCCGGCGCTCGCCTGCGCGCTGATCGCCGCGGTCTCGGTCGTCATTATCGCCTGCCCGTGCGCGCTGGGCCTGGCGACCCCGATGTCCATCATGGTCGCGGTCGGGCGCGGCGCCGGCGTCGGCGTGCTGATCAAATCCGCCGAGTCGCTGGAGCGGATGGAGAAGGTCGACACGCTGGTGGTCGACAAGACCGGCACGCTGACCGAAGGCAAGCCGCGCGTTACCGCCGTTATCGCGGGTGCCGGCTTGTCCGAGGCCGATCTGCTGCACCTGGCAGCCAGCCTCGAACGGTCGAGCGAACATCCGCTTGCGGCCGCGATCGTGGCGGCGGCGGTGGCCAGGAATGTCGCCATCGAGGAGCCGGCGGATTTTGCGTCGGTGACCGGCAAGGGCGTCACGGGCAGCATCGGCGGACGCCGCGTGGCGCTCGGCAACGCCAGCCTGATGGCGGACCAGGGCATTGAGCTCGGCGATCTTGCGAAACGCGCCGACGATCTGCGCGGCCAGGGCGCGACCGCGCTGTTCGCCGCCGTCGACGGCAAGCCGGCCGGCGTGATCGCCATTGCCGACCCGATCAAGGGGACCACCCGCGCCGCTTTGGACAGCCTGCGCGGCGACGGCATCCATATCGTCATGCTGACCGGCGACAACCGCACCACGGCGCAGGCCGTCGCGCGCCAGCTCGGCATCGATGATGTGGAGGCGGATGTGCTGCCGGAGGACAAGAACCGCATCGTGCGCAAATTGCGCGCCGACGGCAAAATCGTCGCCATGGCCGGCGACGGCGTGAACGATGCGCCCGCGTTGGCCGAGGCCGATGTCGGCATCGCCATGGGTACCGGCACGGAGGTGGCCATTCAGAGCGCCGGCGTGACCCTGGTAAAGGGCGACCTTGCCGGCATTGCGCGCGCGCGGGCGCTGAGCCGCAAGACCATGAGCAATATACGGCAGAATCTTGTGTTCGCGTTTGCGTACAACGCAATCGGCGTGCCGGTGGCGGCGGGTGTGCTGTATCCTTCGTTTGGGATTTTGCTTAGCCCGGTGGTGGCGGCACTGGCTATGTCGCTGAGTTCCGTTTCGGTTATTGGCAATGCGTTGCGATTGAGGGCGGCGCGACTTTAGAAAGGCCAGGGGCTCTGCCCCCTGGACCCCCGACGGCGT
>JAATGE010000675.1 GCA_015654825.1 Rhodospirillales bacterium | reverse complement strand
GCGTTATAGATCAGCCACCGATATTCGCCCTGACCCTGCACGATGCCATCGCGCGCCGACAGGCTGCGCGCGACCTGCGCCGGATCGCGCACGCAGAACACATAGCGCGGCGTCGCCCCCAGGGCGGAAAACACACGCTGCCACATCGGCATGAGCCGGGCGGTGCGCGGGTCCTTAAATCCGAAAAGCTTTGTGCGGCTGATCTGCGGCCCCAGCAAAGCAACCAGTGTGTCCTGCACCTCCCGCACCCGCGGGTCCTCCAGCCACCCGTCCGGCAACCCCAGCACATGCGCCGTATCGGCCCACCGCCGGCCGAACGCGGCCAGCACGCGGTCATTCAGGTCGTTAACCCTCGCCCGCTCCCAGTGGCCACGCTGGTTGGCCGGCGAGGCACCTGGCCCCTCGGCCATATCCACGCCGAGGACCTGCAACACGTTGGCACACAGCGAGGTACCGCTGCGGTGCATTCCCAGAACAGTAACAATCGCCGGCGACGGCATGCTCGGCATCGCACCAGCGTGCGCGATGGCTCCATCCGGCGCCGTGCGCCCGGGGAAAATGTCCATCCGCATTCCGTCCCGCTACGCTCAAGTGCCGACCTAAACTAGCACTACCACCTCAGGTTGAACAGAGTCTTACGGATGCCTCTCCAGGTCGCGAAACGCCCGCCGCAGCCCCACTTCGCTATTGAAGGCCTCTGCCTCCATCCGCGCCAGCCGCTCGTCCAGCCGCTCGAAACGATTAACCAGACCGCCCTGATCCCAAACCGGGGGCGAAGCAGCTGGGCGCCATGGCCCTGTCTCCGCGGCCCCAGGCGAGCCGCCCTGGCCGCCGGCCCGCCACGCGACATCCTGCGGCCGCCGCATCCAGGCCGCCGCCATGATGTAAACCACGAAGGTCGCCAGCGCGTGTGCCAGCAGCAATATCACCGCCGCCACGCGGATCACGATGACCGGCACTCCGGAGCGTTCGCTCAATCGCGCGCACACCCCGCACACCACCCCACGGGTGTGTCTGAAGGTCGTAAACACGGTCTGCGCCTGCGCGTTCATCTCTGCGTGCTCCTGCTGCGCCAGCCGGGCACTTCCGCGTCCAGCAGCATCTCCAAACTCTCTATACGGCGTTCCATTCGTTGCGCGGTTTCGTACAGCGCATGCACCTGCGCCTGGTCCGCCCCCGAGGCGCCGCCATCGCGCCGCGGCCTGATCCTGAACGCCAGAACAAACAGCACCGGCATCAGGATCGCGATAGTAGCAACGGCCGCTTCGTTCCCGTTCATGGCTGGGCTCCCTTAATCGCCAGCCTACTCCTTCTTTTCGCTCGCTGCAGCCTCGCCGGCGGGCAAGGAGTTCCCCAGCCGCGCCTTCAACGCCGCCAACTCGGCATCCACCGCCTCATTGGCCTCCAGCGCTGCCAGCTCATCTTCCAGCGTCGGCACCGAGCCCTTGCCGCGGCCGAGATCGAACGCCTCTACGCGGCCTTCCAGATGGTCCAGGCTGCGCTCCGCCTGTTCAAAGCGAAAGAATGCGTCGTTGATCCGATCGTCATGCAGCTTTTCCCGCACCATCAACCGATTGCCGGCAGTTGTGCGACGGGCCGCCAAACTCTGCTGGCGCTTCTTCGCGTCGGCCAGCTTGGCCTGCAGCTTGGTGATATCGTCGTTCTGCTGCGACAAACCGCCGGTCAGCACCGCAATCTGCTGGTCCAGATTGGCCCGCGCCTGCGCCCGATGGCTCTTCGCCGTCAGCGCGCCGCGCGCCAGGTCCTCGCGGCCCCGCGCCAGCGCGAGTTCTGCCTTGCGCTGCCACTCATCCTCCTCGCGCCGCAGCGACTCTGCCCGGCGCTCCAGGTCCCGCCGCTCGGCGATGGTCCGCACGGCAGAGGAACGAACCTCCACCAGCGTATCTTCCATCTCCTGAATGATCAGGCGGATGATTTTCTCCGGGTCCTCGGCACTGGCCAGCAGCGCATTGAGGTTAGAGTTCACGATGTCGGCGAGCCGCGAAAAGATGCTCATGGCGGCACCCCTTTCCTATCTTGTTTGTTGTTCTAGACGGCGATGAACAGCCAGCCCAGCACCGCGAACGGCACCGCGGCCAATGCGAACCGCCCAGCGACACCGGCAACGGCACGAACCGCGCTCACTTCCGGCATCTGCGGCAGCCTGGCGCGCAGCTGCGCAACACGCTGCATGGTGAAACGGGGCGCCACCGGCAGCATCTGGCTGTAGGAAGCATTGAAGGTGGTAAAGGTCGTCATGGCACTTTCTCCTGGATGCATAAGGTGGCCTGGGCTGGCCTGTCCCCTCATTTGCATCTGCCGTGCCACACCGCTCCACTGCACATAACCATTTGATATTGCTTAACTAAATCTCACCCTTGCCGCCGCCCACCGCGCGCGCCTATGTTTCCTCCGCCACAAACTGGCGAGCCGGACAAACATATGGCGCGCATTGCAAACTCCCCCGACACCGAAACCCCGATCGGCCAATCCCCGTCGTTTCTGGACATGCTGGCTCACGTCTCCCAGGCGGCCCCGCTGAACCGCCCTGTCCTGGTGATTGGCGAGCGTGGCACCGGCAAGGAACTTGTCGCCGGCCGCATGGCCTACCTCTCCCCCCGCTGGGATCGCCCGTTCATAAAACTGAACTGCGCCGCCCTGCCCGACACCCTGCTGGACTCCGAACTGTTCGGCCATGAAGCCGGCGCCTTCACCGGCGCCCAGCGCCGCCGCCCAGGCCGCTTCGAGCTCGCCGACCGCGGCACCATCTTCCTCGACGAAATCGCCACCGCCAGCCAATCCGTGCAGGAAAAGCTGCTG
>JAATGE010000363.1 GCA_015654825.1 Rhodospirillales bacterium | reverse complement strand
CACATGACCGCAATCGCACCGCCGCCAAAAACCCGCGCACCGCACTTGCATCTCAGGGGCCGTCCACACATGGGGCCTCAGGCCCCAGCGGGGTCCAGGGGCAGAGCCCCTGGCCTTACCCTTCCTAAATATGGATCAACGCCGCGCCACCATGCGGGCCTTCGCCCAGCAGCAGCGAGCCCAGGCTCTGCGCCGAGCTGAATGTAAATGTCACGCTGGTCCCGCTGTCCTCATGGATCGTCACATTGTTGCCGCTTATCGTCAGTGAGTTGGCGTTGGTGATGTAAGGCACGCCCTGCAGCTCGATCATGTCGCCGGCGGCAAAGCCGGTCAGTGTGCCGAGATAGGTTTCCTGCGTGCCAAGCGAAAGGATGCCCCCGCCGGCCCCGAACGTAATGCCGTTCGATACGCTGCCGCTGCCGAGCAGATCGAGCGTCGCGCCGTTGCCGAGCGTTGTCGCGCCATGGCCGCTGACCGGCCCCAGGAACTGCATTTCACCGTAATTCAAAACGATGCTGCCGTTATCCACCAGCGTCGCCGCGATGATCGTCGAAGGGGAGGGGTCGATGCCGACCCCGTTGGCCACCAGCGTGCCGCCGACGGTGACGGTGCCGACGACCGAGTTGCCGACGCCGCCGAGGCTGACACCGGCGTCCATCGTGTAGGTGCCGTTCGGACCGATCGCCAGCGTCGGCGCGCTCGAGCCGCCGGTCAGCACCACGTTGCCGGTCTGCTCGGTCTTGCCGTTCAATTGCAGCTTGGCGCCCTGTACCAGGCTCAATCCCTGGCCGAGAATAGCCGGGCCGGTGGCGGTTAGCAGGCCGGGCCCCTGGATCGCGCCGGTTTCCAGCGACGCAATGCCACTGAGCGTCAGCGTATGGCCGTTCAGCGCCAGCGTGCCGCCTTCCTGCGCCCAGCGGTTGGCATAGCTGACGTCCCCGTTCAACGTCGCCTGTATTTCGCCGCCCTTGGTGGCCTGATCAAGAATGATCTCGCCGACCGACAGGCCGAGACCGGCGGCGAACTGGTAGGCACCGGAAATGTCGAGCGCCGCGGCCCCGGTCACGGTGCCACCGAGCGAGCCGACGCCGCTCAGCGTCAGCATGCCGGCATTGACGACCAGCGTGCCGGTGTTGAACAGGCCGCTCTGCACGGTGCTGTTGCCGGCGCCGTTCAGCTTGCCGAACGTGCCGGCGTTGGTGATCTCGCCATTGAAGCCGTCGATGCTGGCGCTGCCTTTCAGCAGCCAGCTGTTGCCGGCGGCGACCTGCGCGATGGTAATGGCGTCGACCTGCTGGCCGAGATTGATCACGCCCGTCTGGCTGACCAGTTCCTGAAAATTGAAGGTGACGTTGCCTTCCAGGTCCATCCCGTTACCGAGATTGACCGCGCCGGGCCCGGCGCACAGCACCGTGCCGGTGCCCTTGATCAGCCCGCCGTCGAGCGCCGTCAGGCCGGCGAGCGTCAGCGTGGTGTCCGACAGGCCCGGGCTGCCGACCACCAGCGTGCCGCCGATCATGTCGAAATTACCGCCGTAATCGAGGTTGGTGGCGGTGTTGGTGGTCAGCGTCATGCTGGCGCTGCCGGCCAGCAGCAGGCGCGCGACATCCAGCGTCAGGCTGCTGCCGGTGCTGATCAGATAATTGCCGGAACCGAATGCGACGGTGCCGTCACCGGTAATCGTGCCGGCGAGCGTGCTGGTGAACCCGCTGCTGGGCCCGTCGAATGCCAGCGTGCCGACGGCCACATCCACAATCCCGGTGGCGCCGTTGGTGAAAGCGGTGAACACGGTGCTGGTGCCGGCGGTCGAGCTGCCGCCGACCTTGGCGAACAGGCCGTTATTCACCAGCGCGCCGCCGCCGCTGGCGCTGAAGATCGAGGAGTTGTTGGTCAGGCGCAGCGTTCCGACATTGCCGCCGGAAGCGTCGATCACCAGCGTGCCGCTGCCCGACTGGCCGACCGTTACGGCGCCGTTGTCGTTGTAGCTGCCGGTGATATCGAGTTTTACGCCGTTATCCAGGATCAACCCGTTCAGGTGCCCGGTGCCGGTGGCGTTCAGCACGCCGCCGCTGGTGATCAGGCCGCCCAGCGAGCCCTTGCCCGCGAGCGTCAGCGTATTGCCGTTCAGCGCCAGCACGCCGTTCTGATCGAGGCTGAAGGCGCCGGCGTAGCTGAGCTTCTCATTCAGCGCCACGACACCGCCCTGGATCTCGGCCCTGGCGACAGTCATGGCGAAGCCGCTGGCCAGCGTGATCGTGGAACCGGCGCTGGCAAACAGCATCTGGCCGCCGCCGGCGATGGTGCCCGCGAAACTGCCGCTGTCATGATCGGCAAAGCTGCCATTGCCGACGGTCAGCAGGCCGCCCGCCTGGGTGAACGTGCCGCCCTGCGCGATCGCGCCGTTCAGCAGCGTCATGGTGCCGCCGGTTTGCGTGACGCTGTTGGCGAACACGTCCCCGGCGTTGCCGCCGACCAGGCGCAACTGGCCGGCCGAGATCGCCAGCGCCCCGCCGAAATCATAGCCGTTCGAGACCGCCAGCGTGCCGCCGGTCATGCTCAGGGTCGCAACGGCGGTGGTCAGGGAATTGATGGTCAGGTTGCCCGAGCCGTAGGTGACGGTCAGCGGAACGGTGGTCTGGATCGCCACGTCGTCGCCGCGCAACGGTCCCGTGCTGACGCTCCAGTCGCTGCCTGTGGACCAGGAACCGCTCGTGGTTGCCGTCCAGCTGATCAGGGCCATTGCCAGTTCCTCGTCAAACGTTGCCCGGCCGGTACTGCGTCAGCCGGGCCGGGCCCCGGTTGCCGCGCTTGCATGGTCAGCTGTGGAAAATGGCGGCGACGTTGCCGTGCGCCGGATCGGGGCCGAAACTGAAGGCGGACGGCGTCTGCGCCGTCGCGAAGGTCAGCGTCGCGGTATCGCCACGCCCGTCGCTCAGCGCCAGCTTGGTGTTTCCCGCGCTGAACGCGCCGGTGATGGTGGCCGGGTCGAAAGTCGGAAGGTCGATCACGTCGCCGCTGCCGAAATGCGCCAGCACCGCCGCAAATCCCGCCGGATTGTCGATTTCCAGATGCCCGCCGCCGACGGAAAAACTGATCGTGTTCGAGGCGGTGATGCTGCTGGTACTGGAAAAATCCAGCAGGCCGCTGGTGCCGATGGAAAAGGCCCCGCTGCCGCCGACCGCATGCAGCACGGAGAGCGTTCCGAGATTCGCGGCGATCGTTCCGGTATCGACGATCGCGGCGCCGATCTGGCTCAGGCCGTTGGACGCCGCGGTCAGCACGCCCGCGACCGACAGCGTGCCGTTGCCGACAATGGAGCTGCTCACATTCAGCGTATAGCTGCCGCCTGCGGCGATCAGCAGCGTGCCGGTCGTGCTACCGTCGCCGAGCTGCATCGTGGCGTTCTGCTCGGCGCTGCCGGTGACATCGAGCACCCCGCCCGAGGCGACCGAGAGGTTGGCGAATGTGCCGCTGCCGGAACTGACCAGCGTGCCGGCGCCGCTTATGAGCCCGCCCGCGATCGAGGCGGTGCCGGACAGCGTCAGGTTGTGGCCCGACAGCGCGATCGTGCTGCCGGCGCTTTCCTGGAACAGTCCGCCATACGCCACGTTGGCGCCGAGTTGCACGATCGCGTTCTGGCTGACCGTCCAGCCCGCCGCGGCAAACGAAAGCCCCATCAGCGTGTAGGTGGAAAAGCCGCTGAAACTGGCGAACTGCACCGTGCCGGCGCCGCCGATGGTGCCTCCGAACTGGCCGCCACCGCCGAGCTGAAGCGTCTGGTCGTTGACCAACAGCGTGCCGGTCTGGCTGACGAACGCGGAGATCTGGCTAAGGCCGTTGCCGGCGGCGGCGAACGTGCCACCGATAATCACGCTGCCCGCGCCGACGATGCTGACATCGTCGTCCAGCGTGTAGCTGCCGCCCGCGGCGACCGTCAGCGTGCCGGGCCCGATGAGGCCGGGCGAGAGGTTGAGCTGGCCGATCTGCTCCGCGATGCCGGAAGCGGCGATGATGAGGTCCGCATTGCCGCCAACGTTGAAATTGCCCACCACCGTGGCGCCCGCGGCGCTCAGCGCACCGCCATCCGACAGCAGGCCCGCATCCAGTGAAGCGGTCGAGGTCGTCGCCAGTGCCAGCGTGTTGCCGGCGAGGTCGAGGTTCGCGCCGCCGCCGACTTCGGCAAAGGCGTGGCCGTAGCTGAGGGTACCCGCGAGCTGCACGAAGCTGTTATCCACGGTCAGCCCGGAGACGCTGATGACCAGGCCGCTTTCCAGCTCGGTGCTGCCGGCGAGTTCCAGCAATCCATTGCCGCCAAGCGTCCCGGCGAGGTCGTTGCTGCCCGCCAGCGTCAGGGTGCTGTTGCCGACCGCGATCGTACCGGTGCTGATCATTTGCGACTGCACGACCGAATCGCCGCTGCCATCGCGATCGATGAAGGTGCCGCCGTTCTCGATCACGCCGAAAAAGCCGAGGATGGAGCTGTCGCCTTCCAGCACCCAGTTGGCGCCGCCGGCGATGGTGGCGGTGGGATTGGAGGATAGCCCGAACGTGATGTTGCTGGCTTGATCGAGCGTGCCGTTGATATCGAGGGTGGTGGGGCCGCCGATGGTTACGTTGCCGGCATGCGCGGGCCCGTTCAGCACCATGGTGCCGCCGAAGCTGGTCAGCGTGCCGCCATCGAGGTCGGTCTGGCCGTTCAGCGTCAGCACCGCCGCGGTGGCGTTGAGGTTCAGTACGCCGCCGGTCTGATCCCACTCGCCCGCATAGGTCATTGCCTTGTTCAGCACGAGAATGCCGCTCTGCTGATCGAGCGCGGCCATCTGCAGGCTGAGTTTGTTGCCGAATACGGTCTGCCCGCCGGCGATGCCGAGCGTACCATCGCCGCTGACCGTGCCGGCAATCGAGTTCACCAGCCCGTTCAGCAACAGCGTGCCGATTTCGGTCTTGATGGTGCCTTTGCTGGTCAGCGAGGCATCGACCCGCGCGGTCTTGCCGCCAAAGGTCTTGGCAAATACCCCCGCATTGACGATCGAGCCGACCGAGGACGGGTTGAACGTGGTCCAGTTGCCGTTGATCTGGTAGCTGCCGGACTTGGCGATATTCACCTTCGCACCGGCATCCGTCGCACCAAGTGCCACGTTGCCGCCCTGGATCAACGTGCCTGTAACAGTCAGGGTAAGGCCGTTATCCAGCACGCTTTCGAATTGCGGCGTGCTCAGCGTCATCGTGCCGCTGTCGATGATCCTGCCGAAGCCGACGACACCTTCCAGCAGCGAGGTGCCGGACAGCGTCAGCGTGTTCCCGAACAGGTCGAGCACGCCGGCGCTGAGCAGCGTCAAATTCTCGGCGTAGGTAAAATTGATGTCGAAGCCGAGCTTGCCGCCCTGCGCGCCGATAACGATGCTGCTCAGCGAACAGGCAAAGCCCTTGTTGACGTACGCGCTGCCATTGACGATGTCGAGCGCGCCGGTGCCGGTAAGGGTGCCGCGCAGCGTGCCGCCGTCGTAAAGCTGCATGGCGCCGGAAAGCACGTTGATCGTGCCACCGGTCTGCGTAAATCCGTCGAAGAAATTCGCGCCCAGGCCGCTCATCATGTAGGTGCCGCCGGTCTGCACGTAGGCACCGTTGAAGGTGGCGAGATGCACCGTGTAAAGCGAGCCGCCGGTGATATCGAGCGTGGAGTTGACGAGGTTCAGCGAATGCGCGGCCGCGGTAACGCCGGTGCCGATCGTGACCGTAATGCCGGCAACGCCGATGCTCACATCGTCGGCAGCGGTCGGGAGGTGCGTCGCCGGATTGCCGCCGACGCTCCAGTTCGCGAGATCGCCCCAGCTACCGCTATGTTTTCCGGTCCAGACGTAAGCTGCCATGACCTAACCCCCCGGTGCGGCGGCCGCTTGCCGCGCGCAAGATCAAACGTTTTTGCGCTGGACCAAACGCTCGCGGAATTAGCATGCCGCGGATTCGGCCCGCAAGCGTTTTAATATTTGGATTTGACAGAGTTTCTGCGTGAACGCACACAGTTACGATTCAGTGACAGATGCGTGCATGCAAGCGGGCACAACCCCGGCTTGTATAATCGTGCCCGATGCGGACCTCCGGTATTCGTTTCGTGTCCGACCTATAAGCGCGAAGACAAGGATTATAGAACGAAATCAATGAGTTGATTTTCAATGGCTTCGCCGACCAGGGGGCTCTGCCCCCTGGACCCCCGACGGCGTGCCGCCGCCGTCGTACGCGCTGCGCGGCGGGAATCTTCTGTACGGTCCGGCGAGTCGTTGGATTTAGCGGCGCGCTCGCAGCCGATGCTACGCTCGGAACCAGAGTAATGGGGTCTGGGGCCTACTGGCCCCAGCGGGTCCAGGGCAGAGCCCTGGCCTTCCCTTCCTCAGTGCAACCTAGGCGAGCGGAGCACGCTGGCGCGGTCCACCGAAATCAGCGTCAGATGCAGCAATTCGTCGTCGCGTCCCACCGTCAGGCGCACGCGCGCACCGGCGGTGCCCGCGGCCCAGACGCGCCGCCACAGGCTCGCCAGGTCGGCGATTTCCTCGCCATCCACCGCCACCACGCGATCCCCCGGGTGCACGCCGGCGCGGTCCGCGGGCCCATCGTCCGCGACGCCGCCGACCATCACCGCGTCTTCGTTCTCCATGGCGAACAGCCCCAGCCACGGGCGTGCCGGCCGGTTGATACGGCCGGTGCGCGACAATTCATCCAGCACCGGCGTCAGCAGCGAGGTCGGCACCACCATGTTCAGATCCATCCGCCGCCCGCGCGCATCGCCCTGCTGCAGGATCAGCGACCCGACGCCCAGCAGCTTGCCGTCCTTGTCGAGCAGTCCGGCGCCGCCCCAGAACGGGTGCGCGGGCGCGGTGAACAATGCGTCCTCGATCAGATACTCCCAGTAGCCGGCGAATTCCTGCCGGCCCGCGACCTTCGTTTCGATGGCCCGGTGACGGCCGCCGGCGGCGGCCAGCAGCGCGGACTGGCCGACCTGCACGGCGTTGCTGTCGCCGAACTCGAACTCCGGCAGGTCGAGCCGCCCGAGCGGCTGCACCAGGCCGAAGCCGGTTTCGTAATCGACCGCCAGCGCATGACCGGCAACGACGTTGCCCTCCATGGTGCTGAGCCAGATGCTGTCGCTCTCCATGATCAGGTAGCCCATGGTCAGCACCAGGCCGCCCGCGATCGCGATGCCGCTGCCCGCACGCTCGGTACCCAGCGCCTCCGCGGTAAAGGCATCACTCGGAACGTTCGCGCGCAGCGCGACGATACCGCGCAGTGCCGCCTCCAGATCGAACCGGTAGTCCGACGGGCGGGGCTGCAGGTTGCTCGGAATGTCGCGCTCGGTCTTGGCCATGGTCGCCTTGCGGTGGCTTGCCGGGTGCGCCGGCAACGCCGAGTATCTAGCACTTGCCTTGGATGGCTCAATGCAGCGTCCGCCACAAGCAGCGCACGCGGGCTATTTGCCGGTGCTAGACGGGCTGCGTGCGGTCGCGATCGGCCTGGTGGTGGTGTCGCATCTGGGCATCGGCGGTGTCGCGTTCGACCGCGTCGTGCCGGGCGCGTTCGGCGTCACCCTGTTCTTTTTCATCAGCGGCTACCTGATTACGCGCCAGTTGCTGGCCTCGCTGGCCACGCGGGGACGCATCGGATTTGCCGGATTCTACGCCCGCCGGGTGCTGCGCCTGATGCCGGCGGGCATTGCCTACATCGTCGTGGCGGGGTTCTGCTATCGCCTGGCGGGCGGCCACATTTCCGTCGCCGGCTGGGCCGCCGCCCTGCTGTACGGCGCGAATTACTACGATCTCTGGGCCGGCTACCACTCGACGCTGCCCGGCGTGCGCCATCCGTTCAACATTCTGTGGTCGCTGGCGATCGAGGAGCATTTTTACGCGTTGTGGCCGGCGTCGCTGGCGTTGCTGTGGCGCCGCCGCGCGTTGCAGGCCGTGCTGCTGCTCTGCGCCGCCGAGCTGGCCTGGCGCTTCCTGCTCCTGCATGCCTGCTTCGTGCCCGGCGCGCCCGCCTTCTGCGGGCCGGAGAACCCCAACCCGCTATGGCGCTACAACCGCCTCTACCTGGCGACCGACACGCGGCTCGATTCGCTGGCCTGGGGCGTCGTGCTGGCACTGCTGCAGCCGCGCGGATTTGGCCCGGGCCGCCCGGCCGCCCTGATCGGCCTGGCCCTGCTCGCCGCGAGCTTCGTCGGTGGTGGTCCACTGGCGCGCGATGTCATGCGGCCGACCTTGCAGGGCGTAGCGCTGCTGGCCATCCTGCCGTGGCTGCTCGAAGGGCACGGGTGGGCGGCGCGGGCACTGGCCGCGCCGCCATCCCTGTTCGTCGGCCGGCTGAGCTATTCGCTGTATCTGTGGCATTGGGGCGCGCTGGCGGTAGCGGACTGGTCGGCGCCGCGCTTCGGTGCCACGTGGCTTGCGCTGGCGGTGACCTTGTCTTCGGTGCTGGCGCTGGCGAGCTATTACGGCATCGAGCGGCCAATGCTGCGCCTGCGCCACCGTTTCGGCTCGCGCGCGCCGGCGGGGCTGACGGCGGAACAGGATCCGGCGGAAAGGGCAGGGCATGCAACCGGTTGAACGCGAGGTTTCCTACTGGCTGGCGGGCAGTTTTTTCCGCCTTGCCTACGTCGAATGGGGCGACAACTCGTCCGAACCGCTGCTCTGCGTGCACGGCCTCAGCCGCACGGGCCGCGATTTCGACGTGCTGGCCGAGTCCCTCGCCGACCGCTTCCATGTGATCTGCCCGGATCTGCCGGGACGCGGCCGTTCCTCCTGGCTGCCGCAGGGAGCTTTATACCAGCCGGCGAGTTACGTAACGGCCCTGGCCCACCTGCTCGCGGCAATCGGCCGGCCGGTGCAATGGCTCGGAACCTCGCTCGGCGGCATTTGCGGCATGGTGGCCGCCGCTTCACCGAGCACCCCCATATCGCGCATGGTGCTGAACGACATCGGCCCGTTCGTACCGGCGGCGGCACTCGCGCGCATTCGCGACTATATCGGCGTGCTGCCACGATTTGCCGATCTGGCGGAAGCGGAGGCGTACCTTCGCCGCGTCCACGCGCCGTTCGGGCGGCTCACCGACGCGCAATGGCACCACCTGGCCGAAACCAGCGTGCGCGCGCTGCCCGACGGTGGCCTGGCGCTGCATTTCGACCCCGTACTGACCGAGCCGATCGTCGCCGCAGAACCGCAGGATCTCGATATGTGGCCGCTATGGGCACGCATCGAAATTCCGATGCTGGCCCTGCGCGGCGCGGAAAGCGATCTGCTGCTGCCCGAAACATTGCAGCAAATGGCGGCCAAAGCCGCGACCCACATAGTGCCGGATTGCGGCCACGCACCCGCATTGATGGACGCCCCGACCATCGCCGTCGTGCGGTCGTTTCTGGAAGGATAGGAAGGCCAGGGGCTCTGCCCCCTGGACCCCCGCTAAGGACAAGTCCTTAGAACCTGTTGATTCAGTCGGAGGGCAAGGAGGGGGCCACGTACGCGTGGGACGGTTATGAAGGCCGCCCACCTCATGGCCGGCGCGCCCGAAGGCGGCGCGGAGCGGTTTTTCGAGCGCTTGATTCCCGCCCTGGCCCGCGCCGGCGAAACCGTGCTCCCCGTCATCCGCCACCAGGGCGACCGCGTCGAGCGCTTGCGCGAGGCCGGTGTAAAGCCCCGCGAGCTACCGTTCGGCGGCCGCCTGGACCTGTTCACCCGCCCTTGCCTCGCCTGGCAGCTCCGAAAATTCGCCCCCCGCGTCGTATTCGCCTGGATGGGCCGCGCCGCGCGCCACGCCCCCACCGGCCCCTGGGTCCTGGTCGGCCGCCTCGGCGGCTACTACAACCTCACCCGCTTCGCCCGCTGCGACCACCTGGTCGGCAACACCCCGGGCGTCGTCGCCTGGATTCGCAACCAGGGTTTTCCGCCCGAGCGCGTCCACCTGCTGCCGAACTTCGTCCCCGACCTGGCCGGCGCCGCCCCCGCCGCGCTTCCGGTGCCCCCCGGCGCGCCGATCGTGCTGTCCATGGGCCGCCTGCACAACGCCAAGGGCCACGACGTCCTGCTCGCTGCCCTGACCCGCCTTCCGGGCGTCCACGCCGTCATCGCCGGCGAGGGCCCGGAGCGCGCCGCCCTGATCGATCTCGCCCGCCAGGCCGGTGTCGCCGACCGCACCCATTTCCTCGGCTGGCGCCACGACACCGCCGAATTGCTCGCCGCGTGCGACGTTCTGGTCTGCCCGTCCCGCAGCGAGCCGCTCGGCAACCAGATCCTCGAAGCCTTTTCCGCCAACCGCCCGGTCGTCGCCGCCATGGCGGAAGGCCCCGCCGAACTGCTCGGCGCCGGCCGCCGCGGCATTCTCGTCCCGGTCGACAGTTCCATCGCCCTTGCCGCCGGCATCGAGGGCATGCTGAACAACCGCGCGATGGCCCATGAAACCGCGTCCGCCGGCCGCGCCTACGTGCAGGCGCATTTTTCCGAGCCCTCGGTCGTCGCCGCCTGGCGGGATTTTTCGGCGCACGTGGCTAAATCCTGATGTGCGGCATTGCCGGCCTGGCGCTGGCCGCGGACGCGCCCCCGCCCGATCCCGCCGTATTGGCAACGATGCTCGCCGCCCTCGCGCATCGCGGCCCGGACGGCACTCGCGGCGCCATCATGGGCCAGGTCGCCCTCGGCCACCGCCGCCTCGCCGTCATCGACGTTGCCGGCGGCGCGCAGCCGCTCGTCGCCGGCGAAACAATCATGGTGGCCAACGCCGAAATCTACAATTTCACCGAACTGCGCGCCGCCATGCCGGGCGTCACGTTCGCCACCGGCAGCGATTGCGAGGCGGCGCTGCATCTCTGGCGCGCCCGCGGCCCGCAATTCACCGCCTCGCTGCGCGGCATGTACGCCATGGCGATCTACGATCGCGCCACCTCCGTGCTGACCCTGTGCCGCGATCCGTTCGGCATCAAGCCGCTGTACACCGCAAAAATCCCCGGCGGCACCGCCTTCGCCTCGGAGCCCAGCGCCCTGCTGGCCGCCGGCCTCGCCCGTCGCGAACTGCGCCCGCAGGCCCGCGCCGAACTGCTGCAAATGCAATTCACCCTCGGCCGCGCCACCATCTTCCCCGATATCCAGCGCGTACTGCCGGGCGAGATGATCCGTATCACCAACGGTGCCATCAGCGCCCGCGACACCGCCGCCATCCTGCCCAGTGCCGGCCCTGAAAAGCTCGGCGAGCCTGAAGCGCTGCTGCATCTCGACCGCGCGCTGATGGAAAGCGTCGAACTGCATCTGCGCAGCGACGTTCCCGTCGGCCTGTTTCTTTCCGGCGGCATCGACAGCACGACGCTGCTCGCCTGCCTCGCCCGCCTCAAACGCCGGCCGACCGCCTTCACCGCCGGCTTCGACGTCCGCGGCGCCGCCGACGAGCGCCGCGAGGCCGCGCGCCTGGCCAAATCCGTCGGCGTCGACCACGTAACGGTCGCCGTAACGGAAGCCGAAACATTCCGCCATCTGCCGGCGATCGCCGCCTGCATGGACGACCCCGCGGCCGACTACGCCATCATCCCCGCCTGGTTTCTCGCCCGCCGCGCACGCGAGGATGTCAAGGTCGTGCTCGCCGGCGAGGGCGGCGACGAATTTTTCGCCGGCTACGGCCGCTACCGCTCCGCCGCCCGCCCCTGGTGGCGCGGCGGCCGCCGCATGCGCGAGCGCGGCACCTTCTCCGGCCTCGACGTGCTCTGGAACGACCTGCCCGACTGGCGCAACAACTGGGCCGCGCTCGAAGGTGCGGCACAGCCCCGCCATAGCCGCCTGCAGGCGGCCCAGGCCGCCGACATCGCCGAATGGCTGCCGAACGATCTGCTGCTGAAACTGGACCGCTGCCTGATGGCGCACGGCGTCGAAGGCCGCACCCCGCTGCTCGACCGCGCCGTCGCCGGCGCCGCCTTCCGGCTTCCCGACAACCTGAAAATCCGTGGCGGCACCGGCAAATACCTGTTGCGCCAATGGCTCGCCAAGGCGCTGCCGAAAGCCCGCGCCAACGCACCGAAACAAGGCTTTACCGTGCCGGTCGGCGCCTGGATCGGCAACCACGGCGGCCGCCTCGGCGACCTCGTCTCCGCCCTGCCATGCGTGCAGGAAGTCGCCGACCCCGACCGCGTCCGCGCCCTGTTCCGCGCCGCCGCCGGCCGCCGCCAGTCACTAGCCGCCTGGTCGCTGTTGTTCTATGCGCTATGGCATCGAGCCCATATCGAGGCGCTGCCAAGCGATGGGGATGTGTTTGAGGCGCTGGGACAAAGGTAAAAGTAAGGCCAGGGCTCTGCCCTGGACCCGCTGGGGCCTGAGGCCCCAGACCCCCACTCATTGGGGGGAACGGCGAAGCCAGAACGCCATGCGTACAGGCTTCGCCGGGGAACACCGAGCATAATTAATGGGGTCTGGGGCCTACTGGCCCCAGCGGGTCCAGGGCAGAGCCCTGGCCTTCCTCATCTACCTCTTCGGCGGCTTGATCTGCTCGATTTCACCCATCAGGCACGTCGCGCGTGTCGAATTGAGCCGGATGGTAAACAGGTTGCCGCAGATATCGTTGGTTCCCGGGTCCGGCGCCCACGTAAATCCGTCGACATTATTGCTCAACCCGACGCACCCGCCCTGCACCTTCGCGCGATACACGCTTTTGTCGCGCATCGTGATCAGCAGCGCGGTATCGTCCGGCGCATCGGTGTGATCGATCCGGTAGGTATCGATGCAGATATTCGCCTTGGCCTGCGCCGCGGCCGGCAGACCCCCAAGCAGGGCGGCGAGAACGGCATACTTGACCATGGTCTGAACCTCCTTTCGTTCACATGGGACGCGCCGGGATCGCGCAAAAGTCCCCGATCGTGACAAACTTTCGCGCGGATTCCTTCGGCGCCGCCCGCCAACCCGGCGCGCGTCCTCAATAGCTCGGCCACAGCCCCGGCGTCGCGACTTCCACCACATGCCCGTCCGGGTCCTCGAAATACAGGCTGGTACCGCCGCGCTGCCACGTAATGCGATGGGTCACCGCCACCCCCGATGCCGCGAAATGCGCCTCCCACGCCGAAAGCTCCCCGCGCGGTATCGCGAACGCCAGGTGCAGGTGCCCGGTCCCGTCATGTCCCGGAATGGTTCCGAACGGCGTCTCCACCCGGTCCACCGATCCCCCGCGCCGGAACAGCAGCAGCACCGCGCCCCCCGGCACCCCCAGCGCCACCATGCGCTCGTCCTCGAAGAACGATTCGAAACCCATCAGGCGCTGATAGAACTCCCGCGCCCGCGCCAGATCTTCGACATACAGCGACGTCTCCAGCAGCCCACTGACCCGCGGCACCGGCACGTTCACCTCCCCAAATTTGACATTACAAGCGCTCGATGTCCAACATGTAGAATTCCTGATCGGAAGTGCGCCCGCCATGTCAGACACACCTGCAACCGTCCTGGTGACCGGCGGTTCCGGCTACATCGCCGGCTACGTCATTGCCGCCCTGAACGCCCGCGGCTTTGTCGTCCGCGCCACCCTCCGCAACCTGGCACGCGAGGCCGAAACCCGTGCCGCGCTCGCCAAGATCACCAACCCGGCCGCCATTGAATTCGTCGCCGCCGACCTCAACGGCGACGCCGGCTGGTCCGAAGCGGTCGCAGGCTGCACCTACGTGCAGCACGTGGCCAGCCCGCTCGCCACTACCGACCCCAAGGACGACGACGAACTGGTCCGCCCCGCGCGCGACGGTGCGCTGCGCGTCATGCGCGCGTCGCGCGATGCCGGCGTGCGCCGCGTCGTCATGACCGCCAGCGTCGCCTCCATTGCCTACGGCCGCGACCACCGCACCACGCCGTACACCGAAACCGACTGGACCGACGAGACCAACCGCGCCGACACCTCCGCCTATGTGCGCAGCAAAACGATTGCCGAGCGCGCCGTGCGCGACTGGCTGGCGCACGAAGGCGGTGCCCTCGAACTGGTAACGATCCACCCCGGCCTGGTGCTCGGCCCGGTTCTCGGCCGTGATTTCTCGACCTCCATCGAGGCGATCAAGAAACTTCTGGAGGGTTCGGTCCCCGGCCTGCCCAAATTCGGCTGGCCGGTGGTGGACGTGCGCGACGTCGCGGACATGCATGTGAGCGCCATGCTGGCCCCGGGCGTCGCCGGCGAACGTTTCATTGCGGCCGCCGATTTCTGGTGGATGAAGGACATGGCCGCCGCCCTGAAGCGTCGCCTCGGCGCCCGCGCCGGCAAGGTTCCGACCCTGCAACTTCCCAACTTCGCCGTCCGCCTCGCCGCCCTGTTCGACCCGCTGGTCCGCGGCCAGCTATTCGAACTCGGCCGCGAGCACCGCGTATCGCACGAAAAAGCCACCCGCCTCCTCGCCTGGCACCCCCGCCCCACCGAGGACTCCATAATCGAAACCGCCGAAAGCCTGATCGCCGAAGGCCTGGTCTAGAACTCACCTCGCCCGCTCTTGCGGGAGAGGAAGGGGCCCAGCGCTCCTGAGCGCTCGGAAGCTGAGGGCCCTCCGCCCGTCACCACCCAACCGCTCCCCAGCCGTTCCCCCCAATGAGTAGGGGTCCGGGGCCTCATACCAACCGCCGGAAATCTTGACTCCTGCGGCCGTGT
>JAATGE010000022.1 GCA_015654825.1 Rhodospirillales bacterium | reverse complement strand
TCTCGGCACACGAAAAACCAGTGGGACGCCGCCAGCGTATCCCTTCCATTCAGATTCAAATCTCAAAGAACAAAACCCACCCAGCCGCGTCCAACCCCTAGGAGGAGCTAAACCCGCCAAACCAAGCCCGCCACTCAGCAGCAGGCCGAGGAAGCTAATGCACCGCGCGACGCTTTGCAAGGGGCTTGGAACCGCCCCCAGCGCGGTGAGGCGGGCTTCTAGAGGTCCGCACCCCCCCTGTCAACACGATCCCAGCCATGCGAGAGCCAAATACGCGCCGCATGCTGCATTGCGACATGAGCCGCGAGCCGAACTCGACCGCCAGGCCGACCGCGGCGTAGGCTGCCACGCGCGGCGCACGGCGCCATGCCGGGCGAACCGTCCCGGCGCCGGCCGCTGCGGACCCGCCACCACACCAGGCCGCGGGTGCATAACGCCCGGGCCCCCACAAATCACCGCAACGACAGGAGACCGCACGTCGTGAAAACCGAATGGTCGCAACTCGACGAATATCTGGTCGATCGCCTGCTTCCCCCCGATCCGACCCTGGCAAATGCTCTTTCCGCCAACGCGGCCGCCGGCCTGCCGTCGATCGACGTCTCGCCAACGCAAGGAAAATGGCTGCATATCCTCGCCCGCCTCGTCCGTGCCCGCCGCATTCTCGAAATCGGCACGCTCGGCGGCTACAGCACCATCTGGCTGGCACGCGCCGTCGCCGACGGCGGCCAGGTCGTAACGCTCGAATTCAGTCCCGATCATGCCAGGGTAGCGCGCGAGAATATCGCACGGGCAGGACTTTCCCACGTGGTAACCGTGCATGTCGGGCGGGCACTGGAAACGCTTCCCACATTGGATGCAGATGCGAAGTTCGATATGATTTTCATCGACGCCGATAAACGCAGCAACCCCGATTACCTCACCTGGGCGCTTAAACTTTCGCATCCCGGAACGGTCATCATCGTCGACAATGTCGTTCGCGACGGCGCCGTGCTGGAGGCGTCAAGCAGCGACCCCGATGTGCAGGGCATCCGCCGCTTGTTCGACATGCTGGCCGCCAAGCCGCGGCTGACCGCCACGGCCCTGCAGACTGTCGGCAGCAAGGGCTGGGACGGTTTCGCCATTGCGATCGTGAACTGATAGCAAGGAAAGGCCAGGGCTCTGCCCTGGACCCGCTGGGGCCAGTAGGCCCCAGACCCCATTCATTGTGGCGAACGGCGTAGCCCGATAAATCGTATCCGGTACAGGCTTCGCCTGGGGGACGATGAAAGGACGCGCAGCTCCAATGGCTTCGCCGACCAGGGCTCTGTCCCTTGAACCCCCGTCACGTGAGAGGGTGCTGCGCACGACAGCGGGGCCGCCGCTGTCGCGCTCGCTGCGCGGCGGGAGGCTTTTGGACGTTCTCGCGAGACGTTGAATCTAGCCGACCGGCTCGCTGTCAGGGCGAGATTCGGAACGAATAAAATGGGGTCTGGGGCCTACTGGCCCCAGCGGGTCCAGGGCAGAGCCCTGGCCGTTCCCTTTCGAATCGAACCCTCGATTTCCCGTAGCCATTGCTAGCAATCGTTGCCGCGCAGGCTCCAGCTTTGCACCGTGCCTTTCAGCAGGTCGAAGGTGGTTTCGCAGTCGCGCTGGATGAGTTCGAGGCCGTAGCCCCAGCCGCCCCAGCCTCCCCAGCCGCCGCCCCAGCGACCGCGGCCCCACCAGGGGCCGAATCCCGGATCGCCCGGAATGGTTTCCAGCTTGCTGCGCGAGTACGCCAGGAACCGGTGGCCGCCTGTGTCGTAGGTGCGGGTCGGTACGCCCATGGCGCGCACCAGGTCGGTTTCCGGCTTGCCCACGAGCGCGTTCAGCGCGGCGACATGTTCCGCGCTGGGGTAGGCGCAGGCGCCCAGCGCCAATACGCACGCGACGGCCAATGTTTTTGCAGTGTGCTTCATGATCCTCGTCCTAACCGCCTTGCGCGAGCGGCGCGGCGGCGTCTTGTTCAACGGTAAATAGGGTCGGCCATGCCCGGCAACCACAGCACTTGCTCGATGCTGTCGGCGCCGGCGGCCAACATGGCCAGGCGGTCGAAACCCAGCGCTATTCCCGCGCATGAAGGCATGACGTTCAGGGCGGCCAAAAAATCCTCGTCCAGAGGCCAATCGTCGCCGCCATAGGCGTGGCGTCGTGCGCGATCAGCAACGAATCTGGCCCGCTGTTCGGCCGCATCCGTGAGTTCTTCGAAGGCATTCGCCAATTCGAGGCCGCATACGTAAATTTCGAAACGAAGTGCAACGCGTGCGTCGGCCGGGTCGCGCCGCGCCAGCGCCGCCTGCGGGGTCGGCCAATGGGTGAGGAAAGTCGGGCGTTCGCGGCCAAGCCGCGGTTCCACCCGTTCCAGCAGCAGCCGGAAAAACAGATCCTCCCAGGTCTCGCCGTCACGCAAGCGAACGTTCGCGTCCGCGGCGAGCCTTGCCGCGTCCTCCACGCTGGCCAGCAGGTCCACGCCGACCCATTGCGCGAAGGCTTGCGCGACGGTGATCCGGTCGAACCGGTCGAGCTTCGTCACGATGCCGCGGCAACCCACTTCGGGCGGCAGTACCGCGCGAAGGTAGGCCTCGGTTTCGTCCATCAGATCGGCCAGCGAGGCGCCCGGACGGTACCATTCCAGCATGGTGAATTCCGGCGCGTGGGTGGCGGAGCCCTCTTCGTTGCGCCACACCCGGGCGAGCTGGAAGATCGGGCCCACGCCGCCGGCCAGCAGCTTTTTCATGGCGAATTCGGGGCTGGTGTGCAGGCGAAGCGGCACGTCCTGGCCACGCACGGTGCGGAATCCAGTGGCGAAGGTTCGCAGATGCACTTCCTCGCCGGGCGCCATCACGGCGTACGGCGTTTCCACTTCGCTGTAGCCGCGCGCGGTAAAGAAGCTGCGCGTGGCGGCGCCGAGCAGGGCGCGGCGGCGCAGGTGCGGCAGGCGCGCGGCCAGGTTTTCGGGATGCCAGGGCGGCAGGGTCATGCACGCGATAAACCCGGCCCACCCCGAGAGATCAAGGCGCGGGGCCGCCGCGCCACTAGCCGCGGCGCAAGCGGGAGCGCTGCTTGCCGCTCCCAAGTCCACCAGCTAGACACCCGGCGCGAACCCTGACACACGAGTTTTTGGCAGTCATGAAGCAGCAGGCAAACCTGATCCGAGCCGGCCAGGTGATTGAACACGACGGCCGCCGCTGGACCGTCCTGAAGCAGCAGATCATTACCCCCGGCAAGGGCGGCGCTTTCATCCAGGTGGAAATGCGCGACCTCAAGACCGGCAACAAGACCAACGAACGCTGGCGCACGGCCGATACAGTGGAGCGGCTGCAAACCGACAACAAGCAGTTCAGCTACTCCTACACCGACGGCGACAACATGGTGCTGATGGATCCGGAGACGTTCGAGCAGACCCATGTTCCGACCGCGCTGCTCGGCGATTCCGCGGTGTTCCTGCAGGACAACATGACGATCGAGCTGGATCTGGTCGAGGGCGAGCCCGTCGGCGCGCATCTGCCGCCCACCGTCGTGCTGGAAGTCGTCGAGGCGGACCCGGTGGTCAAAGGCCAGACCGCGGCCAGCAGCTACAAGCCGGCCAGGCTCTCGAACGGTGCCAAGACCAGCGTGCCGCCGTTCATCGAGGCCGGCGAGAAGATCGTGGTCCGCACCGATGACGGCTCCTACGTCGAGCGCTCCAAGGGATAGCGCGTCGTCCCCTCCCCGCCTATCGGCTCACCATAGGCCGGTGGCGGCATGCTGGCGGCCCGGCGGCTCGAGCGTGGTGCCGATGCGCTGCTTCGCCTTGCAGGGGTCAAGGTACCATCTGCCGACCGCCTGCTGCGGCGTCACGCTGTCATTCTGCGCAAAACTGTGCAGCGTATCGAACGCCTCCAGCACGTCACCCTTGCCGGTGAACATCTGATGGATGAAGGCGTACGGCGCGTAGACCGAGTTCTCCGGCCCGGCGGCTTCGAGCGCCGTCGTCATCGCCTGTGCGAACGCGGCGGCATAGACCGCTTCCGGCGATCCCGGCGCGGGACGGCCGGGCGGCAGCCCATCGTCGCGAAGCTGTGCCAGATCGTCCAGCGCCTCGGTCGCAAAGACCGGCGGGGCGACGTAAAGCGCCGAAATGACATAGGCGGTATTGTAGCACAGCATCCGCTCGGCGGCCGTCGTCGCCGCCGTCGTGCAGGGCAGGTCGCCGCGCCCGCCCCAGAATGCGTGGCCCTGTGACAGGATGATCTCGCCCGGCGTCGGCTGCGCACCTGAGACATAGCCGGTTTTCGGCGAGTGCGGGTCGAACGCACCGATGTCGAGCGTAAACCCCGCGTCCTCGGCCACGAACGTCCGCGCGGCGGGCGGCGCGAGCGGCACCAGGTCGTTGGCGTCCAGCACGATGCCGACACCTCCGGCCGAATCGCCCGTCAACAGCACTTCGGTCGCGCTGACTAATCCCTTGCCGGCCAGATCCCGAAGCACCGCCATGGCGATCGCCCGGCCACGGAAGTACCACGTCGCCGCGGCATTCCTGCGACTGAACGGCGAGCTGACCGGCTTCCTGCTGCCGGTCCAGAAATCGCTCGAGCAGTAAAGTACGCGCACCGCATTGGCGTCGTAGAAATCCGGATTGACCGAGGCGTCCGTCGACAGGATGCCATCGAGGGTGCCGCCGCGGCTGACGCCGGAAATCAGGCCTTTGGTACTGATGAGGCTGCGGGCCCGCCTGGCACAGGTCGCGTTGTCCTCGCACTCGGCGCCGCCCTGCAGCTCGATGATCCAGCGCTGCACGCCGTGGCCGGAACCTGGGCGGAAGATATACCCTCCCGGCGAACCGTCATTACATAGCGCGCCGGCGTAGGCGGACGTGTCGAGCAGGTAGACGGTCTGCGGGTTGAGGTTTGGACCTGCATGGGTAATGCGCGGTATGACAGGCACCGCGCAGGCGCCAGCGCCTGTCGCGGGCAGCGGCAGCAGCAGCAGCAGGGGCAGGCTACACGCCAGGCCGGCACGCAGCCGCATCGCGATCCGGTTTTGTGCAAGCGCGATCATGGCTGGCCCCCCGCCGGGCCGGCCTTTCGCCCGGTAGGCCCGGCTCCCGGCCGGGACCGAGATCAGCCGGTAGACCAATTTCCGTCCGGGTGGCAACACAAGCCGCCAGGGCGGCGCACAAGCATCGTTCCTCAGACACGGCGCCAGCGGCACCGACCGGGCCCGGCCGAAAACTTTTGAAAGTCATTCATGGCGCTGCACCTCTCCCCCCACATGGTCGTCATGCAAAACGCGGCACAAAAAGCGTCGAAACGATTGTTGCGAGATTTTAACGAAGTCGAGCAGCTCCAGGTCAGCGTCAAGGGGCCCTCCGATTTCGTCAGCCAGGCGGATTTGCGGGCCGAGAAAATCCTGCGCGAGGAACTGGAAAAAGCCCGTCCGGGTTACGCCTTCCTGATGGAGGAGGCCGGCGCCTCCGGCAGCGCCAACTGGACCTGGCGCTGGCTGGTCGACCCGCTCGACGGCACCACCAACTTCCTGCACGGCATTCCGCACTGGGCGATCAGCATCGCGCTGCAGCGCCGGCTCGGGGACGGTACGGTCGAAGTTGCTGCCGGCGTCGTCTACAGCCCCGCCGCGGACGAAATGTTCTGGGCGGAGAAAGGTGGCGGCGCGTTCCTGAACGACCGGAGGCTGCGGGTTTCCGCCCGCCGCGAAATGAAGGATGCGCTGTTCGCGACCGGCATTCCGTTCGCCGCCGTCGCACCGCGAAACCGCCTGGCGTTCGCGCGCACGCTGGGCGCGCTGATGCCGATCACCGCCGGCGTGCGCCGCTTCGGCAGCGCGGCGCTCGACCTCGCCTGGGTCGCGGCCGGGCGCTACGACGGTTACTGGGAACTCGGCCTGCACGCATGGGACGTAGCGGCCGGTGCACTGATCGTGCGCGAAGCCGGCGGCACGGTCACCCATCCGGATGGTACGGAGTTTTCACCGGGGGACTCCGCACCCAACGACCTGGTGGCCGGCAACGCGCACCTGCACGCCAAATTGCGCGAGCTCGTAGCGGATGGAGTGGCGGCGGGGGGAGGAGGTTGAGGGAAGTAGAGCCAGGGCTCTGAGTTTGTGATTTTTTGCCAGTCCGTCTTCAGCTGTGGGTAACCGGCAAAAAAGCGCGTTTTTCGGCTGTTTTTTGGGGCCTTTGGGCGAGCTAGTGCCGCCGTAACCCGTCACGCCCG
>JAATGE010000242.1 GCA_015654825.1 Rhodospirillales bacterium | reverse complement strand
TTCAGGTCGGGCGCCGCTGCCTTGCCCATCGCCATGCCCGGCGTCGGCATTTCCTTCATCGCCATGCCGGCCGGGGGCATGCCTTTCATCGCCATGCCGTCGCCCATCTTCATGCCCGGCTTATCGCCCATGCCGGCCATCCCGCCGCCCATGCCACCCATTGCGCCACCCATGCCGGCCATGCCGCTGCTCTTGCGCAGACCGGCATAAATCTCCTCCGCCGGCGTAAAACTGAAATCGGCCAGCATGACGACGATCTCCTGCTGGTCGGCCTTGTCGCGGCCGTCGCGGATGATCAGCGGCGCCGCCATCAGGCGCTGCTCCTGCAGGCCATAATGCGAGTGCATCCAGAACGTACCGCCGAAGCGCAGCGGAAAATCGTAATCCGCGCTGCCGCCGGGCGGGATCGCCGGCGCGGAAATGTCCGGCACGCCGTCCTGCTGCCACGGCGGCGCCATGCCGTGCCAGTGGATCAGGCTCGGCGTATCGATCTGGTTTTCGACGCGCACGCGGAAGTTCTTGCCGACCTCGGTCGTGAGGCCTTCGGTGCCGTTGGGCTGGGTGATGCCGAACACCTTGGCCGGCTTGCCGTTGACCTCGATCTGCCGCGTTCGCAGACGCAGCACGGTGGCCGGCGCCGCGGGCTGCGCGTGCGCCTGTGTGCGCAATGCAATGGGCGCGGAAAGGGCGGCAAGCAGCAGCGACCGGCGAGAAGTCACGTGACGATCTCCATGAAGGTTATTTCCGCGGCCGGTCGCTCAGCACGGAAGCTTTGCGTTGATGGCAACGAATGGCTCTGTGAAACTATGTCGCGACGCAGCATTCGCGGCAAGCCCCTGCCGCTGCCTCCCCGCGGCAATTCGAATTAGAGCCTTATGTCGGCTGTGATCCGATCGGCCGTGGCACGCACCGCTCCAGCCGAGCGATCCAGCAAACCTGCCTCCTCCAAGGCAGCCACATCGGCATGAACGCGGCGATATTGGCGCCCGAGCGCACGTGCCAGCGACGATACCGAGGGCTCGGGATGCGCATGCAGATGGCGCAGAACGCGGTAGCGCTCACCGGTCATGACGCGGGCCAGCCCCTCCCAGCTCTCGAACGCCAGCACGCGTTCCCGTACCAGCTCGCCGCTTTCGGTGCGGTGCCAGGCGTCAAGGAACGCGGTTGCGTCGTCCTCCAGGTTGCCCCCAACAAGGATTTTTACATCCGCCATCGTTCCATCATGCCTTTCGTCGTTGCCGCCGCGCCGCCCGTACATCGGCCAGGAAATCCGCGATCAGGCGCTCGGGTGTCACAAATGAATATGGCTCCTGCCGGTCGCCCTGGTGCCGGTGATCACCCTTGCCGGCCTCGTTGTCGTAGCCGATCACCCGTTGGCCCGGGCGGCCGTAAAACAGACTGTATTTGAACAGATGCGGCGACCCGCGCACCGGGGCCGGCACACGCCACAATGTCAATTCGGCGATCGCTCCGTCGTCGAACATGCGCTTCCGGCGCAGGATCAGCGTCGCGGACGCCATGTGACATAAATTGTCATAGGGGGTCCGATCCGTCAAGCCTCAGCGCGGCGGCCGCAGTCCGTCCATCAGGATATCGATCAGGCGCCGTGCGCTCGCCTCCCACGCCGGATCGGCATTGCCGTAGGTAATTCCGACCAGGGCGCGCAGCAGGTCGGCCGGATCGACGTCCGCGCGAACATCGCCGCTGGCGCGCGCCCGTTCCACCAGCAGCGACACCGCTTCCGTGATGCGCGCACCCGAGGACGCATACAATTCCGATGCACCGCCGACGATCGAACCCAGGGCCGCCGCAATGACTTTCTTGGTGGCTATATAATCGACGAACAGCCTCATCCATTGATGCAGCGCGGGCCCCGGCGGCATCGATCCGAGCAGCCGCGTCGCGCCGTCGGCGAGTTGTTGAACCTCGCGGCGATAGACCGCCTCGACAATCGCATCGCGGGTCGGAAAGTGCCGGTAGAGCGTGCCGATCCCCACACCGGCCCGGCGCGCGATTTCCTCCAGGCTGACGTCCGCCCCCACATCGGCGAAAGCCGCTTTCGCCACTTCCAGCAGCCGCTCGCGATTGCGCTTCGCGTCGGCGCGCGGCTTGCGCACATGCGCCGCTTCCCGCGTCGTGGCCGGGTTTTCCGGTGCCGATAGGCCCGTCCCCCTGGGCGCGACGCTCACGACAATGCCTCTTGATAAACGGAGTGACCCTCCGCATATGAGCCGGAGACACCCTCCGCTTACACGCCGGACCGGCGTTCCGCAATCATCCTGAAATCAGCGCGGTGCGACCGTCCCGCACGCCCTAGCGCGCCGAGCCTGGACCATCCGGTCCGCACCACAAACCCGAAATAATGGAGACCAACGATGACTGGAAAATTTGGCGCCACCTCGACGACGGACGAAGTGCTCGCAGGCGTGGATCTGAGCGGCAAGCGCATCCTGGTCACCGGCGTCTCGGCCGGGCTCGGCGTCGAAACGGCCCGCACGCTGGCCGCGCACGGGGCCCAGGTGGTCGGCGCCGCGCGCGACCTGAAGAAGGCCCATGCCGCCACCGAGCAGGTGCGCGCCCAGGCCGCGAACGGCGGCGGGCTGGAACTCGTGGAGCTCGACCTGGCGTCGCTCGCCAGCGTGCGCGCCTGTGCCGACGGCCTGGTTGCCGCCGGCGGGAAATTCGACCTTGTGATTGCCAACGCCGGCGTCATGGCGTGCCCGAAAAGCCAGACGGCGGACGGCTTCGAAACCCAGTTCGGCACCAACCATCTGGGTCATTTCGTTCTGGTCAATCGGATCGCGTCGCTGTTCAAAGCAGGCGCGCGCCTGGTCAACCTGTCATCGGCGGGGCACCGTTATTCCGACGTCGATCTGGAGGACCCGAATTTCGACCACACGCCCTACGCCGAGTTCATCGCCTACGGGCGCTCGAAGACCGCCAACATCCTGTTCGCCGTCGAGTTCGACCGCCGCCACAAGGCGCGCGGCGT
>JAATGE010000237.1 GCA_015654825.1 Rhodospirillales bacterium | reverse complement strand
GCTTCGCCGTTCCCCCCGCAGTTCCTCATGAATGGGGGTCTGGGGCCGTCGTGCGCAGCACGCTCTCGCGTGACGGCCCCAGCGGGTCCAGGGCAGAGCCCTGGCCTTCCTGCCCTTATCCGCGCCCTGGACACGGCCGCAAACGTCAAGATTTCCGGCAGTTGGTATCACTCGATCGATTTTCTTCCGATTGCAGCCCAGGACATTTCGTTGACCCAGTCGAGAGTGACGTCCTGCAGGCCGGCTTCGCTCATCATGGCCGCTACCTCTTCGCGCGACCAATAGTTGGCGATGCGCGGCAGCATCTGGTCGAATACAATGGAGCGCAGGTGAGGCAAGCCAAAGGTCGCGATAAGGCGGAAATAGGCGATCGGGCGTAGGCCGAGGCGAAGCAGCAGCCAGAGCAGCGCCGTCGGGTAAAGCGAGAGGTGGTGCACCCAGGCAACGGGCAGGCGGGAAAACAGGGCGCGGCGGAGCGGATCCAGAAAGAAGATAAGCCAGCCGTTGTTTTCCCTTCCATACACCCAGATCGCGACACGGCCACCAGGTTTGACGGCACGCACCATGGCCGCCAGGGCACGGTCGGGGAATTCCAGATGGTGGATCACGCCGATCGAAAAGGCGACATCGAAACGATTCTCGAACGGCAGATCATACGCACTTCTCTCCTGAACCTCCAGGGCGGGAAAGCGGGCAAGATTGTGGCGGGCCGCGGCGAGCGAGCGCGGATCGAGATCGACCGCGACGCCACCCGCGGCGCCATAACTCATCGGCCAGAAACTGTTGCGGCCCATGCCGCAGCCAACGTCGAGAAAGGTCGCACCACGCCAGTCAGACGCAGCCAGGCGCGGCGTCCAGCGGCGGAACTGTTCTTCGTAGATGGGCAGGATTTCGGCATAGGTGCCCCATTCATAGCCGAAACGGTCGGGCGAGCCTTCGCGGTCGCGTTTTTCGGTATCGGCCATGAGATCAGGCGTATCCGGCAAGGGAGGGAACGGGTGTTGCGTGCGAACGCGGTTTGCCGCGGGCCGCGACGGAAAACAGGACGGTGAGCGCCCACAGGCGTTTGCCATGGTCGCGCCGCCCGGACAGATGCGCGGCGAGCATGGTTTCGATCGTGCCGCGGTTGAACCAGGGTGCCACGGGATTGCCGGTGGAGAGCAGAATGTCCACGGCGCGCTCGCGCAACGACGTGCGCAGCAGATCGCCGATCGGGACCGCGAACCCGTGCTTCCTGCGGTCGATCAGGGCGGCGGGCAAATAGCGCCGTGCCAGCAGTTTCAAAATGTGCTTGCCGGAGCCGTTCCGGAGTTTGAGCGTCGCCGGCAGGGTGGCGGCGAATTCGGCCAATGGCCGATGCAAATACGGCGCACGCACTTCCAGGCTGTTGAACATGGCGGCGCGATCGGTTTTCATAAGAATGTCGTCGGGTAAATAAGTCAGCAGGAACTGGTGCAGCAGCCGCTCGATGCTGCCGATGCCGGCAGCCTCGATCGCGGCCGCGTCGATCGGGGCGAAGGCACCGGCCGCAAGCGGCGCACGGGCGATGTCCGCGCTGAACAGGCCTTGCATGTAATACGGGCCGAACGGCGCCATCCACAGGAAGGATTGGCGGGTCGTGCGGTGGCCGAAACCGTGCGCCAACTGGGCAAGGCGGAAGCGGAAATTCATATAGCCCCGGCCGGGCGGCAACAGATTGAGCACGCCGACCAGCGCGGCGCCGGAAAGCTGTGGAAACGCCTGCATCAGCGGGGCGAAGCGTTGCACATAAAAATTCGGATAACCGCCGAAAAGTTCGTCGGCGCCGTCGCCGCCCAGGGCGACGGTCATGCGCGCCCGCGCGGCACGGCACACCAGGTAGGTCGGCAGCAGGGACGAATCGGCCAGCGGTTCGGAAAGGTGTTCCATACACGCATCGAAGGCGGCGGTCAGGTCGCCACCGGCAAGGTCGACGATTTCATGGCGCACGCCGAGGTGGCGGGCGGCTTCGATGGCGTAAGGGGTTTCGTCGAAATCGCCGGCACCGGCGCGCACGGTCAGGGCGGTAATGCCGGGCACCTCGCGCGCCGCGATGGCGGTCAGCAGACTGGAATCGATACCACCGGATAGGAATATGCCGAGCGGCACGTCGGCCACGACCTGTTGGCGCACGGCTTCATGCAGGAGTGTGTCGAGGCGCTCCAGGGCGGCGGCTTCGGATATGGTCTCGTGCGGCAGCGGCGGCGACCAGTAGCGCTCGACGGTGGTACGGCCCTGGTGGAACGTGAGCAGCGACGCCGGCGGCAGTTTTTCGATGCCCTGCCACCCGGAAAAGGTGCCGGGCAGGTATTCGAATTGCAGCAACGCGTAGGCGGCCGCGAGATCGGGTGCAGCGGCGCTGAACGCGGGGTGGCAGAAGATCGCGGAGACTTCCGAGCCGAACACCAGTGCGCCGCCCGCGGCGCCATAGTAAAGCGGCTTTTCGCCGAAACGATCGCGCGCGAGATGAAGCGCGCCGGTGGCGCCGTCGCGCCAGGCGAACGCGAACATGCCGTCGATCAAAGCGAGGGTTTCGCGCACGCCATGCAGGCGCAGCAACTGGAACAGCACTTCGGTGTCGGAGCGGTCGCGCAACGGAACGCCGGCGGCGCGCAGCTTTTCGGCGAGCGCGGCAAAGCCGTATATCTCGCCATTGAATACGAGGGCGTCGCCGGTAACCGGATCGATGCGTGGTTGCGCGCCGCCGGCGAGATCAACGACGGCAAGCCGGGTATGGGCGAGTGCGAGGGTGGCATCCGCGTAGTGGGCGGCGGCATCCGGGCCGCGGTGCGCGAGGGCTGCCAGCATGGCGCTGAGCGTTTCGCCGGCGGAAGCGTCCGGCGAAGTAAAGCCCGCTATGCCGCACATGATGAGGCGAAGCCATTAAATGGGGTCTGGGGACTTGTCCCCGGCGGGGTCCAGGGGCACCGCCCCTGGCCTTCCTGCGCCCTTACCATCGCCGGGCATCGGTCGAAGCCGGCGCCGCATCCGCATGCCGCGTCACCGACCGGATCTTGTAAGGCGCCTTGCCGCGCGCCTCGAAGTAGGTGCGCGTGGTAAGTTCCGCCAACACGCCGAGCAGCAGGAAAAGCACGCCGGAAAGGCCGATGGTTGCGGCGAGCAGCGGCAGCGGCGTCTGGATCAGCGAGGTATGGGCGAAGAAGCGCAGGCCAAGCGCCCACAGGAACACCAGGACCGAAAGGAAGAAGGCGCCGACACCGATCTTGCCGAAGAACTGCATCGGGCGATCGAGCGCGCGGTCGATGAAGAACAGCGTGAAAAGATCAAGCAGCACGCGCAAAATTCGCCCGAGGCCGTATTTCGATGTGCCGAAGCGGCGCGGGTGGTGGCTGACCGGCAATTCGGTGACGCGGGCGCCTTCCCACGCCGCGTAAATCGGAATGAAACGGTGCATTTCGCCGTACAGGCGCACGTCTTCGATTACCTCCCGCCGGTAGGCTTTCATGGTGCAGCCGTAATCGTGCAGGGGCACGCCCATGACGTACGAAATCAAGCCATTGGCGATGCGCGAGGGCAGCACGCGCGACAATGCCTTGTCCTCGCGGTCGCGGCGCCAGCCGGAAACGACATCGAAACCTTCCGCCAGTTTTTCGAGCAGGCGGGGGATATCATGCGGATCGTTCTGGCCGTCGGCATCCATGGGAATGATGACATCGCCGGTGGCGTGCTGAAAGCCTGCCATCATGGCGGCGGTCTGGCCGTAATTGCGGCGCAGGCGAATGACGTGCAGGCGAGGGTCGGCGCGTGCGAAATCCTCGAGGATGCTGGCGGATGCGTCGGCGGAGCCGTCATCGACAAAGATGATTTCGGCGGTTTGCGGCAGCGGATCGAGCGCATCGCGCAACAGGGCGATCAGCGACGGCAGGCCGTCAGCTTCGTTATAGACGGGAATGACGACCGAGATATCCATCCGTTCCCGTTATGAGAGCTGGGGATTAGCGTTGCGGTTCTGCGGATTGCGGGTCGATGTTGTCAAGCGGTAGTAAGGCCAGGAGGCTGTGCCCTGCACCCCCGCTGGGGCCTGAGGCCCCCAGACCCCCAATAGCGCTGCGCTAACGCAGGTGGCGGCACGCCGTCGGGGGCCAGGGGCAGAGGCTCCGGTCGGCGAAGCCATGTAAATTCAACTCATTGATTTCGTTCTATAATCCTTATCTTCGCGCTTAGGGGCTCATTTGCCGAACGCTACGCGGCCCTTGCGCGGATCGCGGTATTGTGGTGCAATTCAAAATTGTCTCTGATTACGCTTGGCGGTGCCATTAATGCGACAAACCGACCCGAGCCCCCGAATCCCCGCGCTGGACGGGCTTCGCGGGATGCTCGCGCTGGTGGTGCTGACCTATCATGTGGCCTTCTGCCTGGGCACCAACGCGCTGGGCGGCTTCGCCACCGCCGCGGTTTGGTGTTTCCTGGTGATTTCCGGATATGTGCTGACCCCGGCTTATGACGGGCGGTATTGGGCGTTCCTGGCGCGCCGCGCGGTCCGGCTCTGGCCGGTTTATGCCGTCGGCCTCCTGGCCGGCGCCCTGGTGCAGAAGCACCTTTTTCCGCTCGCCGTGCTTGCCTGGTTCCCCGGCTTCAACCTTCGCGCCGGCATGACGGCACTGTACAGCAACCCGCCCGCGTGGTCGCTGTGCGTGGAGGCATGGGCCATGCCGTTCATTCCGTTCATTGCATGGTTCGGCCGCGGATCGCTGTGGCGGGCGGCGCTGATCCCGCCGCTGTGGCTGGCCGCATGGCTAATTCCCGGTCCGCTGTTCTGGCTGGGCTGCTTCCTCACGGGCGCCGCGCTCTCGCGTTTCAAGTTTCGTTTCCGGCCGCTGGAAACACGGGCTCCGCAATGGCTCGGCAAGATATCCTACAGCCTCTACCTCAGCCACATGCCGGTCCTATCGGCCTTGTTGGTGGCGTTCGGGCGCCCGGGCGTGGCACTCGGCGTGCCGCTGGTGTTCGGTGCGGCCTGGCTGATGTGGAAATATGTCGAGGCCCCGTCCATTACGCTCTCCCGCAGGATAGGCAGGGCGAAACAACTGCCGCTTTCCCGGCCCGCGCCGGTGCTCATAGCGTGAGGAGAGGGGTTAAGTTAAGGGAAGGAAAGGCCAGGGCTCTGCCCTGGACCCGCTGGGGCCAGTAGGCCCCAGACCCGATTAATCTGTTCCGAGTCTGGCGTCCGCTGCGAGCGCGCTGCTAAATCCACGTCTCGCCAGACCGTACAGAAGACTCCCGCCGCGCAGCGCGTACGAGGGCGGCGGCACGCCGTCTTGGGTCCAGGGGGCAGAGCCCCCTGGTCGGCTACTGCCCAGCCGCCAGATCCTGCACCAGCATGCGTGCCAACTCGCGCCCCAGGCACGCGTGCAGCCGCGTTGCGGCCGCCGGCCGGTCCGCCTTCTTCGTGCGTTCCAGGTCGATCGAACCTTCGCCGGCCCAGTCGCGCATGATGTCGAAGCGGTGGAACAGCACCACGCCGGATAGTGCGCCCACCGCCTGCATCGCCGAGAAATACGGCTGCAGATTGGCGTTGGCCTCCAGGAACCGGCTGTATTGCGGGTCGATCAGCACCAGGTCGGCCCCGGCGTTGCCGGCGGCGGCGGCGCCGTCGGCGAGTGCTTCGTAGAAATCGTCGGGCGGCACGGAATTCACCGCGTCCACCGTGCCGGTCAGCCAAAGCACCAGGCGGTACTGCCGTTTCGCGAGTTCCTCGCGC
>JAATGE010000037.1 GCA_015654825.1 Rhodospirillales bacterium | reverse complement strand
AAGGTGTGACGGATTCCGAGGATATGGCACGCACATATCTCAATGCGGCAGTCGGCCAAAATGCCGGGCCAGGCTCCTCGACGGCCCGCAAGGAGGCTTTCCTGCGCACCGGCCCGAAAATGATCGAATTCCTGCAAGCCCAGGGTATCGAATTTATCCGCGCCGAAGGGTGGTCGGACTATTACGACAATTTGCCAGGCGGATGCCCTCGCGGCCGATCCCTCGGTGTGCCATTGCTCGATTCGGCAGAAATGGGAGATCTTTACGGGAAATTGCGCGTAGGGCCAATGCCGTTTCCGGTCACGGTCGCCGAATTGCGGGATGTGACATTGGCCAAGCGCACATTGAAAGGTATGTTGACCGGCCTGAAGGTCTTGTATCGCCTGCGTAAGGCGAAATCCGGCAGGCCGTGGCTTGGCGTCGGCGTCGCTTTGCAGGCGCGCATGCTGCTCGCCGCCTCGCGCAAGGGCGTGCCCATCCGCACGGATACCCCCGTGCTCGATCTCATCGAGGAAAACGGCCGCATCGTGGGGATACTAGGCCAGCACGGCAACCGGCAAATTCGCATCGCCGCACGTGACGGTGTCCTGATCAACGCCGGCGGCTTCTCCCACAACGCGGAAATGCGCCAGAAATACGGTCCGCAGCCAGCTTTCACGGACATTACGAATGCCAATCCCGGCGATACCGGCGAAATGATCCTGCAGGCGGAAAAGCACGGCGCCGCGCTCGATCTAATGGATCAGGCCTGGTGGGTGCCGGGCTCCAAGCCGCCGCACGGCGAAATCTATATGCATGTGACCGATATAGCAAAGCCGCACGTGATCATGGTCAATGCGAAGGGGGAGCGATTTACCGACGAGGCAGGCTCCTACATGGAAAACGGCCAGCGCATGTACGCACAGGGCCTGCCGATCTGGGCCATCATGGATAGCCGCCACCGTCAACGCTACGTCTGGGGCACGCAAATGCCGGGCGACACACCAGAAGCCTGGGCGGAATCCGGCTATATGAAGCAAGCTGATACGTTGGAGGCGCTTGCCGGCCAGATCGGCATCGATCCGCTGGCGCTCCGGCACACCGTCGATCGCTACAATCGCTTCTGCGAAGCAGGCCGGGACGACGATTTCAAACGCGGCGCCCGCGCCTATGACCGGTGGCATGGCGATCCACGCAACAAACCCAACCCGACGCTCGGCACTCTTGAAACGCCGCCTTTCCTGGCATTCCAAATGTATCCCGGCGACGTCGGCACATCCGGCGGAATTGTCACCGACGAGTTTGGCCGCGCATTGCGCCCAGACGGTACGGTCATTGCGGGCCTGTATGCAACCGGCAATTCAACTGCATCCGTCATGGGGCGCACGTACCCCGGGGCCGGCGCCAGCATTGGGGCGGCTTTCGTGTTCGGCTATATCGCGGCGCGGCATGCGGCGGGGGCAACGTTGAATTGAATAGCAAGGCCGGCGCTCCGCACGACGGCGACAAGTCCCCAGCGGGACCAGGGCAGAGCCCTGGCCTTCCTCGCCTAAACATACCCCCGGGAGCGCCGATAACCCGCATAGCGTTCCAACAAATCCCCCGTCGCCACACCAAAATCCTCTGGCGCAAAACGATGCAGCGTTACCGATCGGCGCGGGTGGACCGCAAGCCAATCCCGCATCGCCGCTTCCACCGAAGCCGCCAGCGTCAAACCGAAATGCGCATAAATCGCGAACACAACGCCGAGCATGTCGTGAATAATCTCGGCGAATTCCACGTCGAACACCGGAACTCGAGTGCGCCCTCGCGCCTCGGCGGCACGCTCCAGAGCCAGCGCCCAAAACTCCGACTCGCGCCTGCCGACCGCGGCGCGATCAGATTGGGTACCCTCAAACAGGCGCCGTGCCGCGGCAATCAGGTTCGCGACCGACGGCACCGCCTGCAATGGATCGCGATGCGTCTGCACGATCATGGCATCGGGAAAAACCTTCAGCACCGCGCTCATGGCAAACAGATCGGTGGGGTTCTTCAGCAGCCAACGCCGCCCTGGCGCATCCGCGCCAATAAGCTGCAGGTTCTTCGCGAACCGCGCATAACTCGCCGTCTCATCCTGTGCGCGATACCACGCATCGTAAGTCGGGATATTCCACTGCGAGGGAAACATGTTGCACGTGAACGATTGCGGTAGCAGGAAAATGGACTCCTCCACTTCCTCAGCCGACATCATGTGGTCCGCCTGCATTTCCGGTGCACTGTCAATCATTGCATCCACCACGCCGGCGGCCTGCCGGTAGGCCGGATTTGCCCCCCAGCTCTCCCGCGGCGGCCGCACCTGCGGCGCGCGCGTAAGCCAATGCTCCAGTCCCTGAAATTGCGGGTCCAAGGAGAGCACCTTATGCAGCGCTGTCGTCCCGCTGCGCACAATGCCGGTAATGACCAGCGGCGCGAAAATCGGGCGTTGCAGCGCGTCCGGCCGAGCTTTCCAACCTTGCTCGGAGTGCAGCCGGCTGACAAGGAACATTTTTATTTGCCCAATTGTCATGTCCCTGCCGGCGTCAGACAACACTGTTTCCGAATCAAGGCAGTTTAGAAACAGATCAAGACCGTCGCTGAAATCATCGGCACCAAAATCGGCCATGCCGGCTGCCGCACTGGCGGCCGCAAAAAAATCCTCGCGCATACCTGAAAACAAGCGGTCGCCGCTCATGTCACACGGCCCAAGGATCGATATGCATCTTGGTCTGGCAGCCGCCCCCACGCAACGCCTCGAACGCCACCGGCAGTGCGTCAAGCGAGACAGTTTCGGTAATCATCTGTCGCGGCTCCACATGCCCCGCATCCAACGTGTCCGTGGTGAACTGGAATTCCCGGAGCGTATAGCCAAACGAAAACGCCATGCGCACCTGTTTCCAACTGGCCGTGGAAGGCAGGATCGGATCTGGACTGGTACAAAAACCAAGTGAAACAACCATGCCACGCGGGCTCACGCAGTCGATCGCCTTGCCCAGCAATCCCACGGCGCCGGCGCATTCCAGCACGAGGTCCGGCGCGCCGCCGAGCGCTTCGCTTATTCCCGCGACATCGCCTTCGCCAAGTGCCACGAACCCATCGGCGCCCATCGTCGCAGCCAGCGCCGCGCGCCGCACGGAGGGCGCCGCCGCAACAATACGTCCCGCACCAAGGCGCCGCGCCCAGAAAATTGCCGCCAATCCCACCGAACCGGCTCCCAGCACCAGAATACGCGCGCCGGGCGCCATTCCTGCCAGTGCCACGCCGTGCAATCCCACCGCCAACGGCTCCACCAGCGCGCCGTCGGCCAGCGAGAGCGCCTGCGGCAATTTTACGCTGCCACTGGCGCTCGCGCGCAAGTACTGGCCAAAACCCCCGAGCCTGCCTTGCATCTGCCCGCAGCCCAGCGGATAGCCGGCAAGGCACGCAGCGCAATGTCCGCACCCCACGGCCGGCATGGCCGCAATTCGGTCGCCGCTTTTCAAGCCTTGCACATCGGCGCCAAGCGCCACCACCTCGCCCGCATATTCGTGGCCCAGCACCGTACCGGCGGGAAAATCCATTGCATGCCCCGATGTCATGTGCAAATCGGTACCGCAAATTCCGCAGCGCCCGACCTTGATCACGACTTCACCCACGCCCGGCACGGGCTCATCGGCAACGCCAAGCGCAAGCGGCTTGCCGGCGCCTTCAAAAATGGCGACTCTCATGTGTCCAACCCCGGCGTTAGAACCGGTGCCAGCGTATCGAACCCGCCCCGCCTTTCACACCACCCAACGCCGACCATCACATGCACGAACTCTCCCCCGCCATCAAACTCGTACCACCCATATACAAAAGTTTTTGCTTCTTTTTTCAAAAAGAAGCGCTTCCTACCTTCTTTGACGTAAAAACCCTCAGTCCCCCGACCGACTCCACCGAATACCCTCTACCAGAAACGCCAACGTCGCCGCCACCGCCGGCGAAGCCGCCCGGTCGCGATCGGCAAACACGTTCACCGGCACCGGCACCCGGTTCCACTCATTCAGCAAGCGCACCAGTCGCCCACTCTCCAGATCCGGCTCAATCAGCATTTCCAACGTTTGCGCAATGCCGATACCCGCAATCGCAGCCTGCCGAATGGCGTCACCGTGATTGAGCGTTATCACCGCCCGCGGCCTCAACCATTTGGTACGCCCGCCCTGCTCAAAACGCCAATGATGCCCCCCCGGCGATGTATTGGAGGCATAGAGAATGCAGTCGTGCCCCAGCAGATCATCTGGATCGGTCGGTGTACCGTACCGCGCCAGGAACTCCGGTGACGCTACCTGCACGAATCGCGTCTGACTGAGCCGCGTCACCGCCACGTCGCCGCCGTCGATATCGCCGACGCGAACAACGATATCGCACCCTTCGGTGCGCAACACGGTGCCTCGATCGCCCAGGCTGAGGTCCAGTGTAATGCCAGGGTTTTCCGAACGAAATGCGGCCAGCGCCGGCACCACATAAATCAGGCCCATCGAACCCGGCACATCGATTCGCACCCGTCCCACCGGCCGGCGCCCCGCCGCGCCAAACCCCGCCTCGGCGTTGGCTGCTGCCTCCACAATGGCGCGCGCGTCAGCCAGAAACCGCTGCCCATCCGCCGTCAGCTCAACCCGCCGCGTGGAACGGTTCAATAAGCGCGCGCCCACCCGCGCCTCCAGCGACGAGATGTGCGTCGAAACCATGGCCACCGACATGCCAAGCGACCGCGCTGCCCGCGAAAAACCGCCGCGCTCCACAATGGCGACAAACACTTCGTAGCCGGTCAGGCGGTCCATGATTATTCAACGTAGCCGAAAATATCTTTCAGAACATGCCTGATTATCATCGTTATGCAAATATGCCATTGACGCCGCAGAAAGAGAACGTATTGGCCGAAGCGGGCAAAGCGCTTTTCTCGGGAAACGAACCAGGAACCAGAACACCGATGACCATTGTGCGCACCAGGCTCTCGCCACACCTTGGCGTAGAACTGACCGGCATCGACCTGTCGCAGGAACTGACCGCCGCCACCCGCCAGGCGATCCTCGACGCCTGGATCGACGCCGGCGTGCTGCTATTCCGTGGCCTCGGAACCTCGCCCGAAACGCATATGCGCCTCAGCGAGGTATTCGGCGAACTGGAACCGGCCGCTACCGCCAGCCTGAACGACCCGAACAACCCTTATCTGATGAATCTTAGCTACTATCCCGACAAACCGGGTGCCTACCAGAAACACTATACCGTGCAAGGCATCGATCGGGCCGGCTGGCTCGGCTGGCACTGGGACCAGAGTTTTATGCCCACTATCGTGCGCGGCGCCATTCTGCGCATGGTAGAGCCCGCCGCCCGGATGGGCGAAACCGGCTTCATCGATGCGGTCGCTGCCTATGATCGCCTCACCGACGCGCAAAAGGCGCGCATCGATGGCCTGGAAGTCGTGTACGAATTCAACCCGGATTTCACATCCGGCCAATTCGGCTTTCCCAAAGACATATGCGCCATCGATGCCGACCTGCCTGCGATCGGTCCCGGCCATAAATTCGATTTCCCGCCCGTCGTGCACCCGCTGGTCATTACGCAGCACGAGACCGGCCGCAAGGTCTTGAAACTGTCGCCCATGCACGCCCGCTACGTGCTCGGCATGGGCCGCGACGAAAGCGATGCGCTGCTCGAGGAAATCGCCGAACACCTGGTCGACCCGCGCTACGCATATTTCCACGCGTGGGGCCGTGACGACATGATCGTGTGGGACAATTGGCGGGTTATTCATTCCGCGAACGGCGTCCCTCTGGAATGCGCCCGTTACGCCCAACGTACCACTATCATGGGGGACTACAAAGTCGGCCGCTACCTCGACGCCACACGCAGCAGCAACGACATCGGGCGGCGGATCGTGGATTGAGGAAGGCCATGGGCTCTGCCCCTGGGCCTCGCTAAAAACAAGTCCTTAGAACCTGCCTATTAAGTCGGAAGACGGGAGGGTAGCTGCGACCACTCACTTGCTGCTCCGCTCAGCCGGCATGTCCCAACGCCGGTTGCAGCAGTCCACGCAAACGCAACAATTCGCCGCCCGCCTCGCGCAACTGCGTCTTGCTCCACCGTGTCGCCAGTCCGCCATAGCTCAGTGCCCACGCCACCAGTTCGCTACTCTGCTCTGCCACCAGCGGCACCGCCACCGCCGCGTATTGCGACTCTAGCAACGTATCTACGATCACAAATCCGTCCCGCTGGTAGTCGGCGCGGGCGCGCTCCACGCGTTGTGCGCGACGGGGCCACGCTTTTTTGTCGGCAGCCGCAATCCGCTCCAGCAAGCTCTGCCGCGCCGGCTCCGGCAACGCGGCCAGCACCGCCAACCCGGACGGCACCGTCGTCGCAAGCGTGCGCCAGCCCACCGGCTGATTAGGCAGCACAAACTCGCCCAGGCAATCCTCCACCGAAACCATGTCGGTGCCCTGCAGCAGGCTAAGCGTAATCGTGGCTTTCGTACGCTCGGATATCTGCCGCATGTAGGGTAATGCCAGGGCCGGAAAACTCATGCCGCGGATCGCCGCGTATCCCAACGTCAGGGCCGGCGCGCCCACGCGCAGCGCACTTCCGTTCTGCGCACGCACCAGGTAGCCGCACGCCAGCAGCGTGTGGCACAGTCGCCATGTGGTGGGCTGATTGAGCCCCACCCTTCGCGCCAGCTCGGAAACACTCAATTCCACGCCGGGCCGGTCGAAGCAACGCAGAATATCCAGGCCGCGCGCAAGCGCCGTCACAAATTGCCTATCTGATGCATGCGCCTCCGCGACGCTCGGCAGCGGAACTTGCTTTGACATTGGACGGCCCCAGCGGTACCATTTGTATATAATATACGCAAGGCGAGTAGCCTCTGCAAGTCTTGCAACACCATCCTCACGCCCCGATCCGCCCAAAAGAGATAAGGAGTAGCACCCACATGGACAGTCTTGATGGCGCCGTCACCGCCATCCCCTGGCCGATGAACCGTCCGATTGGTGACGACGGCTGGCGTCCCCCCGCGGGCACGCGGGTCATTTCCGTCGACGATCACGGTATCGAGGAAATGCATCTGTGGGAAAATCGCTTGCGCGGCGCCGATCGCGACCGCGCGCCCAAACTCTGGCGTGGCGAAAACGGCCAGTTCCATATGGCAGTCGGCGGCGTGGACTATGACGTGCCTGGCCTCGATTCCGACCTCAGCGAAGGCCGCCCCGGCATGTGGGACCGCGACGCGCGCCTCGCCGACATGGACGCCGAAGGTATCGACACATCCCTGATTTTCCACGCCCGCGCCATGGCGCTGACGCGCATGGAGGACAAGGAATTCTTCACCCGCTGCATGGACGTCTATAACGAATGGCTTACGGAATATTGCGCCGCTGCTCCCGAGCGTCTTGTCGGTGTCGGCATTCTTCCCACGATCTACCACCCTGAAGCCACGCGCGATTACATTCAGAAGTTGCAGGGCTGGGGCCTCAAGGCGCTCGAAATTCCCTCGGCCCCGAAGAACATTCCCTATAACGCTTCCAAAATGGCACCGATGTGGGCTGCGATCGAGGAAAGCGGCATACCGATCATGTTCCACATCGGCGCCTATCTCGAATTCCGCGGCGCCGGCGCCACCGGCGCCAACCTGACAAAGAACCTGGGCCCGTATCGTCCGCTCTGGTCGCTGCTGGCCTTCAGCGGCATATTGGAGCGCCATCCAGGCCTGAAAATCGTGTTCTGCGAAGGCGGTTTCGGCTGGGTGCCCTGGACCCTGCAGGATGCGGACCGCGTGTACCAGACCTACGGTACCGAACTGAAACCGAAGCTCGCACACCTGCCGAGCTATTATTTCCGCCGCCAATGCTACTCCGCCATCATCAAGGACGATGTCGGCTTGAAACTCGCCAAGGAATACGGCATGGTGGACAATTTGCTATGGTCCTGCGATTACCCGCACGGCGAAAGCATTTTTGGAAATACCCGCAAGGAAATTCGCAATAT
The DNA here is from genome assembly GCA_015654825.1 of Rhodospirillales bacterium. Classification (GTDB taxonomy): domain Bacteria; phylum Pseudomonadota; class Alphaproteobacteria; order Acetobacterales; family Acetobacteraceae; genus CAJCIS01. Next base: position 1,952 of record JAATGE010000037.1, on the reverse strand, counting down.
ATTCGATACGCTGGGCCCGGAAGACGCTCGGAAAGTAGTAGGCGGCACCGCTGCAAAGCTGTGGAACCTGTAATGCAACCGCCTGCGTCCAGGCGCCCGCGCGCCGCGAAGCCCTCTTCATCCCCTTGGGGAGACCGGGTCGGGTGAGGTTGCCGCCGAATTGCGCCGAAGAAATCGGTCTCTTACAAGGCCATTTTCTATCCGCCCAAAATCCCATTGCTAACGCGGACCAAATTGCCGGCGAAGACCAGGCCATGCGGCTCTGGGCCCGTCCGGACGTGCAATCCGCCCGAAAGCGCATCGCCTTTCTATGGGGCCTTGCCTACGGCGCCGACGCTCCCACCGAAATGCGGCCGAGCTTCGACGCCGCTATCGATGAGTACGCCTTCAACTATGTACTGAAGGCCGCAGCCAGCGACGCCGGCTACCCGCGAATTCTGCGCACCTTCATGCCCGCCTATCGCTGGTTCGGCCGCAACGTGCCCGGCGCCCGCATGGGCGGTGACAACCCCGACAATTGCTATCGCCTTGTCGGCATCGAGCACACCGGCCGCTACCGCCTGACGGTGACGCCGCGAAACGCCGAACCCGCCAGCACCACATTCACGCTCGTTGCCAACTACGGTACATCGAAAACCGTGCAGACCCTGGATGCCGACCACGCGGTCCGCGACGCCGACGGCGGATTTCAAATCGACATCCATGCCGACCCGCCTGGCCCGGGGGAAAACCATCTGCGCACCACACCGGAAACCAAATTCCTTTTCATACGCGACAGCTTTGGCGACTGGAACTGCGAAACACCCTACGCCCTCCGCATCGAGCGGCTGAACCCGCCTAGCCACGATCCGATCAGCGACGACGAGGCTGCACGCCGCGCCATCGATGCCATGGTGGACGACGTGCCGCTCTATTACTGGTTCACCCGCCTCAACACCGGCAAGCCCGTCAATACGCTGGCGAGCCCCATACCATCCGGCGCACTGGGCGGCCTGGTCGGTCAGGCCGGCACGCAGGGCTGGTTCCGCCTGGCCGATGACCAGGCAATGATCGTGCGTATCGATCCGGCTGGCGCCCGCTACACCGCATTCAGCCTGGTCGATTGGTGGTACCGGTCGATCGATGCCGAAACCACGCTGTCCAGCATCACCGGCGCAGCGGCCCACGCGAACGCCGATGGTAGCTTCACCCTGGTCGTCGCTGCCCGCGATCCAGGCCTACGGAACTGGGTCGAGACCGGCGGTCGGCACGAGGTGCTTGTCATCAACCGCTGGCAAGGCCTACCGAAAACGCCAGTGCGCAACGGTCCCAGCGTGTTGGAGACACGGCTACTGCCATTCAACCGCCTCCACAACGACCTCGCATCGCTGCCCCCGGCCTCGCCGTTCGAACGTGAAACAGAGCGGGCGCGGCGGCGCGCCGGTTATGCCCGGCGGATTGCGGAATGAAAAGACAAGGAAGGCCAGGGCTCTGCCCTGGACCCGCTGGGGACAAGTCCCCAGACCCCATTAATAAAGAATCATTGGCGGAAACGGCGAAGTCAGAAAAATTCATGACATTTCCAGGCTTCGCCCAGAAGCCAAGGGGAAGCCGCGCAGCGCTAGTTGGGGTCTGGGGCCTACTGGCGCCGGCCGGTCCAGGGCAGAGCCCTGGCCTTCCCTTTTTCCACCCAACCTGAGCAACCAAATGCGCCTCTCCGGTGACCTCTATCAAATCGGCGTCGTCGTGCGCGATATCGACAAAGGCATGGCGCAATACCGCGATTTGCTCGGCCTCGGCCCGTTCTGGCGGCTCGATACGCGCTACGAAGGCCGCTACCGCACCTGGACCGGCACCTTCGCCAATCGCAACGCCTTCGCCCGATGGGGCCATCTGTACCTCGAAATGATCGAACCGGGCCTCGGCCGGGGCAATGCACGCGAGTGGCTGGAAACCCGCGGCGAGGGCATCTT
>JAATGE010000526.1 GCA_015654825.1 Rhodospirillales bacterium | reverse complement strand
CGGCCTCGCGGTGGCGCGCGCGGACCGGGTTATGCAGGCGCCGGATTGGTGCCGTGTGACGAACGCCGGGACGGCCGGCGTGGCGCCGCGGCGGCCGGCCGTGGTGGTCGATCTTTCGTCGCTGTGGGCTGGGCCCTTGGCGGGTGCGCTGCTGCTGCGAGCTGCGGCGGAGGTAATCAAGGTGGAGAGCGTTGCGCGACCGGATGGGGCGCGGCGGGGGCACAGCGGATTCTTCGATCGGCTGAATGGCGGAAAGCGCTGCGTGGCATTGGATTTTGCCGATGCGCGAGGACTGGCGGCGCTGCGCGCGCTGCTGCGGCACGCGGATATCGTCATCGAAGGCTCGCGGCCGCGGGCGCTGCGCCAGATGGGCATTGTGGCCGAGGAATTTTTGGCTGAGCGCCCGGAATTGGTGTGGGTTTCGGTGACCGCGTACGGGCGTGACGCGACGGTAGGAGAATGGGTGGGGTTTGGCGACGATGCCGCAGTGGCAGCGGTATTGTCGCAGCGCATGGCCGAAACCTATGGACAGATGCTGTTCGTTGGGGATGCGGTTGCGGACCCGTTGACCGGGCTGCAGGCCGCCGTGGCGGCACTGGCGGCGTGGCGGCAGGGCCGCGGCGGGTTGGGGGCGATGTCCGTGGCCGGGGTAGCGGCGCGGGCGGCGCGGCTGGGTGGGATTTGGCCTGGCGAGTTTTTGTCGGCACGGGCGGAACGCTGGACGCGGCTGGCGGCGAAATGGACGGGGCGCCGAGACGAGGTACCCGCGGCGACGCGGCGCGCGCGGGCGTTGGGCGCGGATAATGCAGCGGTGCTTGCCGCGCTGGGCGCACTATGCTGATCCGCGCCGCCACGTTGTTGAATGGACAGCGCGTGGATGTGCGTGTGGGCGGCGGCATGGTCGCGGAGATTGCGGCGTCCTTGCAGGCTCACGATGAAGACATGGTGATCGAGGCAGAAGGTGGTGCCCTGCTGCCTGGGCTGCATGATCATCACATCCATCTATTTGCACTGGCGTCGTCCTTTCGTTCGGTGTTTTGCGGAACGCCGCTTGGGGCGGCCGGGCTGGTGGAGCGGCTGCGGGCGGCGCCTGGAGACGGGTGGGTGCGCGGCGTCGCCTACCATGAGACGGTGGCCGGCGATATCGATGCATCCTGGCTGGATCGTGCGGTGCCCGATCGGCCGGTGCGGATCCAACATCGCAGCGGACGGCTGTGGATTTTCAATTCGGCGGCATTGGCGCTGCTGGGCGGGGGGGCGGCGGGCACGCCGTTGGAATGCGCGGCGGGGCGGGCAACCGGGCGATTGTACGATGGCGATCAATGGTTGCGGGAACGGTTGAAGCCGGAAGCGCCGTCGCTGGCTTGGGCGAGTGCGCGGCTGGCGGCGCGCGGGGTGACGTCGGTCAGCGATGCGACGGCGGCAAACGATGCAGGCGCATTTCAGTTGCTCCGGCGGGCGCGGCAGACGGGGGAACTGCGCCAGCATGTCGCGGTCATGGGCGGCGAGGAGATCGCGGCTTGTGAGAGCGTCGATGGCTGCGCGGCACTGGCACGCAAAATTCATTTGCATGACGGAGATTATCCGGAACCGGAGGCGTTTATGGCGATGCTGCACCATGCGACGGCGCATGGTTTGCAGGTGGCGGTGCATTGCGTGACCGAGGCCGACCTGGCGTACGCGTTGAGCTTGATGGAGGAAGTGGGGCCGTCGCGGGGGTATCGGATCGAGCATGCATCCGTCGTGCCGCCCGATATGTTATCGCGCATGGCAGCGGCCGGGGTAACTGTGGTGACTCAGCCGCATTTCATTGCTGAACGCGGCGATGCGTATCGCGCAGATGTTCCGGTACCGGAGCATGATTGGCTGTACCGCGGCGCCGCGTTCCTGGCGCACGGGGTGAAACTGGGGGGGGGGACGGATGCGCCGTTCGGGAGTTTCGATCCGTGGCCGGCAATGCAGGCGGCGGTGGAGCGGCGCACGCGCGGCGGCGTCGTGCTGGGGCAGGCGGAGCGGCTGACACCGGAGCAAGCTTTGGAACTGTTCACGACACATTGGTCAGCGCCGGGTGGGCGCGCGCGGCGCGTCCGCGCGGGGGCAGCGGCCGATCTTTGTTTGTTGCGCCAGCCCTGGGCTTTGGCGCGGGTGGCGCTCGATCGGGTGGAAGTCATGGCCGCGGTGCAGGACGGCGTGATTATTCACCGCGATGTATCGGCGTTGCGATCGAAGCGGAACGAGATGGCTCAATAAACTGGAGGAACGGGATGATATTGGACGGAAAGGTTGTGGTGATCACCGGCGTGGGTCCCGGAATGGGTCGCAAGCTGGCGGTGGAGGGCGCGAAGCAGGGCGCGCGCGTGGCGATTTCCGCCCGCTCCGCGGGCTTCCTCGAGGAGGTATTGGCCGAGGTGCGGGCCGCCGGCGGGCAAGGGATCGCGGTGCCGACCGATGTAAGCCGCATGGACGATTGTACGGCGCTGGCGGCCGCAACGGTCGCGGCGTACGGGCGGATCGATGGGCTGGTCAATTCGGCGTATTACCATCCGGATTGGCGGAGTTTCGAGGCGGCCGATCTGGATCAATGGGCGAAAGCCTATGATGTGGCCTGCATGGGTGCGATGCGTATGATCCGCGCGGTGCTGCCGCAGATGAAGGCGCAAGGCGGCGGCGCGGTGGTGAATGTGAACACAATGGCGACGCGAAAGCCAATGATCGGCGAGGGCGGCTACGCGGTTGCCAAGGCGGGGCTGGGGCAGGTGACGCGGCAGCTGGCGGTAGAGCTCGGGGGCTACAATATCCGGGTGAACCAGACGGTAATGGGTTGGATGAATGGCGCGCCTGTGCAGGGTTTTATCGATGGCATGGTGGCGGCCGGGCGCACGCGAGAGGACGTGGAGGGCGAGATCATCGCGCGGATCGCGTTGAAACGAATTCCGCCGGATCAGAATTGCGCGAAGGCCGTACTGTTTCTGCTGTCGGATTTGGCGAGCGAGGTTACCGGCGCTTCGCTGGAGGTCAACGGGGGGGAGTGGGTGGCGCTTTGAAGTCCAGGGGCTCTGCCCCTGGTCCCGTCAGGCCGGCCGGGAACAGCTCTCCAGACCCCGTCCATAGGTACGGCGCCGATGTTGAATGCGGAGCGAATAAAATCGGGGTCTGGGGCCCAAGGCCCCAGCGGGGTCCACGGGCGGAGCCCCTGGCCTTTCCTTGTGCTAAGTTGGAGGAAACATGAAAACAGCTTTCATCAGCGGCGGCGCGGAAGGGCAGGGGCACTTGCTCGCGCGTAAGTTGGCCGGGCGCGGTTGGCGCGTGTTCGCCGGCATGTTGCCGAATGCGCGGACGGAGGGGTTCGCCGATGTGCCGGGCGTCACGCCAGTGCAACAGAACGTGGCCGACCCGGAGAGTGTGCGGGAAAGCGCCGCGGAAGTGGAGCGGTACCTGGCCGGGGCGCCGCTTGATCTGCTGATGAATGTGGCGGGCGTCGCTGATATAGGCTCCGGTGTGCTGGAGAATGCCTCGACCGAGGACGTCAGGCGGGTGTTCGAGATCAATACGTTTGGGCAATTGCGGCTGGTGCAGGCGTTTCTGCCGGCGCTGCGGCGCGCCAAGCCGCCGGCCAGGATCATGAATTACGGGTCGGGTGCGATCATCGTCAGCCCGCCAGGTGCTGGTGTCTATAACATGAGCAAGCATGCCGTGCATGGCATGACACTCACTTTGCGCAACGAACTTGTGGCATGGGGGATCCAGGTGACGACGGTGCTGCCGGGTGGCGTCAAGACCGGAATGACCGCCAATCCGTTCGAGTCGACCAAGGCAATGTGGTCACGGACGCGGCCGGAACTGCGGGCGTTGTACGAGCCGTCATTGTTGAAGCCGACAACAGAAGTATTACCGAAGCTGCTGGAGGAAAAAGGCAGCACGGCGGACGAGGCGACGGAAGCAGCGTTGAAGCTGCTGGACATCGCACGGTGGAAGTCGTGTTACACCGTCGGCAAGGATGCCTCGATGCTGAAGCCGTTGCAGAAGTTTCTGCCCGAGGCGTGGTTCGAGGCAGTGCTGCGTTCGACCTACAAGATTCCCTCGCGGAAACAGTAGGACTGTTCCATCTGTATAGGTAGAGAGTCCTAGTCTAAACACGAAAAATTGTTAATGACAGCGCTGTCGTGCCGCGCTATGCGTCCATTCCGCCCGATGGTCGGGCTCATTGGACGGAGATCCCCAAGTGCAAAGTCCCCTCAAACGCTCGCTGCTTGCCGCCACCTGCTGCGCCGCCGTATTCGGCGCGGCGCTGCCGCCCGCCGCGGCCGCCACCCGCTTTATCGCCCGCGCCGAACCGACCCGCACCGTCGCCTTCGACGTCACGCTGCCGCTGCGCGATGCGGCCGGCCTCGATGCGCTGCTGCTGCAACTGCATAATCCGGCATCGAAGCTGTTCCACCGCTGGCTGACGCCGGCTGAATTTGCACAGCGCTTTGGACCGGACAGCGCGACCGTTTCCCGCGTCGCCAACGCACTGCGCGCCCGCGGCTTTAACGTGGCGGTGCAGACCCGCAGCCTGCACGTGACCGGTGCCGCCAGTCTCACCGAGGCCACGTTCGCGACGCACCTGATGATTGCCGAGGCGGATGCCGGCCACACCAATATCGTCAGCGATGCCGCGCCGCGCATGCCGGACGAACTCGCGGCGAGTGGCGCGAGGATTTTCAGCTTTTCACCGCACGTGGCTCACGTGTTCTCGCGTCAAGTGACGCCGCTGCAAGCCGGTGTCGACGCCCGCAGCGGCAGTGCGATCGGGCCGTACTGGTTTGACGATCTCAAGCAGGCCTACAGCTACCCGTCGGCGCAAGCGACCGTTTCGGTCAACGGCACGACGCAGAAACTTGATGGTACCGGTGCTACGATCGGCATCCTGATGGCCAGCGATGTGCGCGACAGCGACATAAAGGCGATGTTCGACCACGAAAAATGGACCAAGATCAGCGGCACGCCGGATCCGAAGCTGTTCCAGCGCGTCGCGATCAATGGCGGCGGCGGCCTCAGCAGCGACGCGTTCGGCGAGGCGTCGCTGGATGTGCAGCAAGCGCTCGGCGGCGCACCCGGCGCGCACGTCGTGCTCTACAACATTCCGAACCTCAGCGACGGCAATATCCTGGCCGGCTATACCGCGATCGTGAACCAGAACATCGTCGATGCCGTAAGTTCGTCGTTCGGCGCTTGTGAGTTGCTGTATTTTCCGAAATTCAACAATGGGCAGGATGAGCGTGATGTGGTGCGCAACCTGCATGAGCTGTTCCTGCAGGGTAACGCGCAGGGCATTTCGTTCCTGGCGAGCTCCGGTGACGAAGCCGGCCTGGAATGCCCGACACTGAAATATGCGAATGGCGGCAACAGCAAGTTTGTCAAGGGCGTCAGCACGCCGGCGTCCGATCCGAACGTGACGGCGGTTGGCGGCACGAACCTGGTGACCAACGTTACCGCCGGGTCGCTCGATAGCAGCTACTCGACCGAGAATGCGTGGTCGGATCCGGAAGTGCCGTACGACCCATATCAGACCGGCGGGTTGCTGCGTGGCGGCGTGTGGGGCGCAGGCGGCGGATACAGTCACCTGTGGAAGCTGCCCGAATTCCAGAACGGGTTCCCCACCGGTTCCACCAAATGGCGCGCGCTGCCGGATGTCGGCATGCAGGTCGGCGGCTGCCCGAAGAACCTGGCCCAGATCAACAAGACGCCACCCTATTGCACCGGCGGCAACAATCCGAAGAACGGCAACGGCAATGCCGATCGCAGCGCGGTCGAGGTGGCGGTCAATGTCGGCTTGGGCGGCGGGTTCGGTGGCTTCATTGGCACCAGCGTAGCGTCGCCGGAGTTCCTCAGCGTCGTTGCGCTGCTGATCGAAGCGCATGGCAATAACCGGCTGGGGAACCTGAACGACTACATCTACTCGCTGGCCAAGGGTCAGGCGTCCGGCGGGCCGGCATTCTACCATACCGGGATTCCCGGCTATAACGGCCTGGTCAATACGCTGCTGGCGCCGTCGTACAGCCTGTCCACAGGGGTCGGCACACCGGTGGTAAACAGTTTTCTGATTGAAACGAGCGTGCCGGCGGCGGGCGTTCCGCAGACGCCCAGCAATCCGTAAGCGGATTGATCTTGCCGAAGAAAACCCGGGAGCTGGCTCCCGGGTTTTTTTGTCGAAGGCCAGGGCTCTGCCCTGGACTGGCTGGGGCCAGTAGGCCCCAGGCCCCATTTTATGTCTTCCGTGGCTTGCATCGGCTGCGGCGACTGAGCCAGACCCACGGTTCCGCGGATTGGTTCAGCAGGCTCCCGCCGCGCAGCGCTCACGCAGGCGGCGGCACGCCGTCGGGGGACCAGGGGGCAGAGCCCCCTGGTCGGCGAAGACATTAGAATTCAACTCAGTGATTCCAATCTACAATCAATATTTAGCGCCTGTCGGCAGCACCCCTGGCCTGGCGTGCCGGGCGGACATGCTCGCGTGTAACCGGGCAACCGTGCGGCTGGCCGTGGTTTCGTACAGGCAGGGAAGAAGGCCGTGCAGGGCCGCGGCAAGACCTGCCGAGAGCAGCGCGATCGCATAGGAGAAGGCAGCGCGCTGGTGCTGGAAGTAGGACTCGCCGACGGCCCCGGGGTGCTCGGTGAAAAGCTCGTGGATCATTTGAAACCACCAATTCAAGCTGTATAAGCCAGATATTGCCGAGATTCGACTGCAATTTTCTCCCAAAGGCTTGCGGCGAACGGTAAAAATTTGGGAGAAACTCCCATGGCCGCCCCCTATTCCATGGATTCGATCGACCGGAAGATATTGGCGCTCCTGCAGGAGGACGCCTCGGCGCCCGTCAGTAGCGTCGCGGAGCGGGTCAATCTGTCGCAGAACGCCTGTTGGCGGCGCATCAAGCTGTTGGAGGAGGCGGGAATCATCCGTCGGCGTGTAGCGCTGCTGGACCCGGAGCGGCTCGGGGTGGGGGTGACCGTGCTGGTCTGCCTGCGGCTCATGGAGCACGCGCCGGAAGCGCTGGAGCGGTTCGCGCGGGCCGTGCGAGACATGCCGGAAGCGCTGGAATTTTATCGGGTCAGCGGCGAGTTCGACTACATCCTGAAGCTGCAGGTGGCGGATATCGCCGCTTATGACAGGGCCTACAAGAAATTGATCCAATCGATACGGTTGGCGGATGTGCGCGCGTTCTTCGCCATGGAGGTGTTGAAGCGGACGACTGCGTTGCCGATAGGCTGAGTGGTGCCGGACCAGGTCGGACTCCCATGCCGCCCAGTTTGCGAAACCCGACACGCTATCGAGCAGATGGCTCCCGCCGCGCAGCGAATACGACAGCGGCGGCACGCCGTCAGGGGTCCAGGGGGCGGAGCCCCCGGTCGGCGACGCCATCAAACCCTAGCCGCTCGCCGTCAGTTGCAGCGCGATTACCAGGACCATGGCCGCGAGGCAGCACAAATGATGTCGGTAAATTGTACGGGCGAGGGTAGTTTGTACCATCGGCGGGTCCGTGGCCTGGCCAAGGTGGGCGGCATTGCGAACAGTGCGGAGCGCGGCGAGGCCGACGGCGCCCGCGGCGGCGGCCAGCGATAGGAATGCAATCCACGTGCGATCGGTGCCGCACACGATTTCCATGCCAATCGCCAGCAAAATCGCGATCATCACGGCAGCAATCAGGTTGCCCATCGGTTTAGCGTCCCTGGTAACGGGGCGATAATACCAACTGCCGGAAATCTTGACTTTTGCGGCCGTGTCCAGGGCGCGGATAAGGGCAGGAAGGCCAGGGCTCTGCCCT
>JAATGE010000223.1 GCA_015654825.1 Rhodospirillales bacterium | reverse complement strand
CGGCTTTTCATCGTCTCCTCGGCGAAGCCAGTATGTTTCAAGCTTCGCCGCTCCCCCCAACGAGTGGGGGTCTGGCGCCTCAGGCCCCAGCGGGTCCAGGGCAGAGCCCTGGCCTTTTCGAGTGTATCAATCATTACGCGATTTTGCATAAGACGCAACCGAAACGGACTCCGTCGCGCCCCCGGGCATCGGCTACGCCACGCGGCTCGCGCCGACACGGGCTGCGAGCGCACCGGCCATGAAAGCGTCAAGATCGCCGTCGAGCACGGCCCCGGGATTGCCGGTTTCCACGCCGGTGCGAAGATCCTTGACCAGCTGGTACGGTGCCAGAACGTAGCTGCGTATCTGATGGCCCCAGCCGATATCGCTCTTGTTCGCCTCGACCTGCGCCGATACGGCTTCGCGTCGTTGCAGCTCCGCTTCATACAGCTTCGCCTTCAGCATCGCCATGGCCGTCGCGCGGTTGCGATGCTGGCTGCGGTCGGTCTGGCAGGCCACGATTATCCCGGTTGGTACGTGCGTGATACGGATCGCACTTTCGGTCTTGTTGACGTGCTGGCCGCCAGCACCCGAGGCACGGAAGGTATCGACCTTCAGGTCGGCCTCACGCACTTCGATATCGATCGTATCGTCCACGACCGGATAGACCCATACGCTGGCGAAACTGGTCTGCCGCCGCGCGTTGGCATCGAACGGGCTGATCCGCACCAGCCGGTGCACGCCGCTTTCGGTCTTCAACCAGCCATAGGCGTTCGGCCCGGCGAACCGCAGGGTCGCGGATTCGATGCCGGCCTGCTCGCCCTCGCTGGTCTCCAGCAATTCCACCTTGTAGTCGTGCTGTTCGGCCCAGCGCGTGTACATGCGCTGCAGCATCTCGGCCCAGTCCTGCGCCTCCGTGCCACCGGCGCCGGCGTTTACTTCCAGATATGCATCGTTCGCGTCGGCCTCGCCGGAGAGCAGGCTTTCGATCTCCCGACGTTTCGCGTCCGCCGCCAGCCGGCGCAGGCTGGCAATGCCGTCCGCCACCATTTCGGCGTCGGCCTCGGCCTCGGCGAGGTCGATCAGGCCCGACGCGTCCGCGACCTCGGCATCGAGCTTCGCCAGGCCTTCGATCTGGCTGGCAAGTTGGTTACGCTCGCGCATGATTTTTTGCGCGGCCTCGGCGTCGTTCCACAGCGCCGGGTCCTCGACGCGGTTGTTCAGCTCCGCCAGGCGCGCGGTGGCGCGATCCCAGTCAAAGATGCCTCCTCAGCAGCGCTACGGACTGCTTGATTTGCTCGTTCAGCGTGTCGGATTCGGCGGACATGGAAGATCCTGGTGAAAGGAAAAGGCCGGGGGCTCTGCCCCCTGGACCCCCGTCGGCGTGCCGCCGACGTCGTTAGCGCTGCGCGGCGGGTGCCAAGCACCAAAGCTGGTGCGATTGCTCGATGTCGATGACATACACGGAACAGGGTCTGGGGCCTAAGGCCCCGTCGTGACGGGGTCGAGGGCAGAGCCCTGGCCTTTCTGCGCCGCGCTCAATACAGCCCACCTACGCCACTGTCGACCCCGGTCCCGCTGCCCTTCGGCGGCATCGGGGCAGCCGAGGGCTGCGTACTGTCGACGGCGGCTGTGGCCCCAGCCGTGCCCGGATCGTCCGCGCCGCCGACGCCGCCGGCACCCGGCTCCTGGTCGGGCTTGAACGCATCGATGCACTCGTGCGGGCCGCAGCCCCAACTCGCCAGCGTCACACCCGGCGGCACCGCGAAATCATGCGGCGCGGTATCCTTGAGCGCCGCCGCCATGAAATCGTGCCAGATCGGCCCGGCTACAACCGCCCCGGTCTGCTCGTCGCCAAGCGTGCGCGGGTTGTCGTAGCCGACCCACACCACCGTCACGAGATCGGGCGTGAAGCCGGCGAACCAGGCATCGTTGTAGTCCTGCGTGGTGCCGGTCTTGCCGGCGATCGGCCGATCCAGGCCATGCACCACCGGCACGCCGGTGCCGTTCAGCACCACGCCTTCCATCATCTTCAGCACCTGGAAGGCGCTGGCCTGGTCCGCCACCTGCGGCCGCGGGTCGTCCAGCACGGGCGGCTGCGCGGGGTCGCTGGCGGCGACGGCGAGGCCCGGCGGCCGCCAGACGATGCGGCCGTCGCGGTCCTGCACACTGTCGATCAGGGTCGGCTGCACGACGCGTCCGCCATCGGCGATCGAGGCATAGGCACCGGCCTCGCGCAACACCGTGGTCTCCACCGCCCCTAGCGCCGCGGGCAGCACCCGCGGCATCGAATCCACCAGGTGGAAGGCAATGGCGGTGTTCGCCACCGCATCCATGCCAATGTGCGAAGCGACCCGCACGGTCACCAGGTTCAGCGACTGTTCGAGCGCGATGTGCAACGGCGTCGGACCGCCGAAGGTCATTTCGTAGTTGTTGGGCCGCCAATCGCCGAGCACGAAGGGCGCATCGAGAAAGCGCGCGCTCGGTGAAATGCCTTTCTCCATCGCAGTCAGATAGACGAACGGCTTGAATGAACTGCCGGGCTGGCGCTGCGCCTGGGTGGCGCGGTTGAACTGGCTGGCGGCACCACTCCAGCCGCCGGACATCGCCAGCACCCGGCCGGTACGCGGTTCCAGTGCCACCAGGGCGCCGGCGACCAGCGGAATTTGGCGCAATACCAGCCGCTCCGTCGGCTTGCGGCCTTCCTCCGGCACCACCTGCATCATTACGACGTCGCCCTGGGACAGCACGTCCGCCATGCGGCGCGGCGGCGGCCCTAGCTCGCCATCCGCGCCGGCGTGGCGCGCCCAGCCGAGATCGCTCAATTTCAACGGACTGATGACTGGCTGCGGCGACTCGCCACCGGCGCGGTCGTCGAGCCAGCCGAGTTTCGCCTGCGTCGCTGTCTCATCGAGCACGATGGCCAGACGCCACTCCGCCAGCATGCCGGCGGGGCGCCGGAAGTCGGCCAGGCGCGCTGCCCAATCGGTGTGCAGGCCCATGCCGGGCAGGCGCCCGGCCGGGCCGCGCCAGCCGCCATGGGCGTGGTCGTAGGCCATCAGGCCCTGCCGCAACGACGTATCGGCCACCTGTTGTAACGCCGGCTCGAGGCTGGTGTGCACGATCAGGCCGCCCTGCGACGTCTGGTCCGGGCCGAACCGCTCGATCAGCTGGCGCCTGACCTCGCCTTCGAACCATTCGGATCCGACGACGGTTTCCGGCCGCTGGTAGGCATCCGGGCCGATATCCTCCGCCTTGGCGGTGGTGCCCTGGGCCGCCGTGATGGCACCCGTTTCGACCATCCGGTCGATCACCCAGTTGCGCCGCGTCAGCGCCGCCTCCGGATCGCGGAACGGATTGTAGTTGGTCGGCGATTTCGGCAGCGCCGCCAGCATGGCGGCCTGTGCGATGCTGACCTGGTCGAGCGGCTTGTTGAAATAGGCCTGCGCCGCGGCGGCGACGCCGTAGCTGCCCTGGCCGAGATAGATCGCGTTCAGGTACAGCTCGAGGATGCGCTGCTTGCTCAGCGTGCGCTCGATGCGCAGTGCCAGCAGCGCTTCCTTGACCTTGCGGCGGAACGAGACGTCGTTGGTGCCCAGCAACATGTTGCGCGCGACCTGCTGGGTGATCGTGGAGGCGCCGACCGGGCGGCGGCTTTCCCCGATGCGCTGCAGATCGGTCAGCGCCGCGCGCGCGATCGCCAGCGGGTCGACGCCGCGGTGCTGATAGAAGCTCTTGTCCTCGGCGGCGATGAAGGCCTTCTGCACGACTTCGGGAATGGCGGCGAACGGCACGAAAATCCGCCGTTCCGAGGCCAGTTCGGCAATCAGCCGGTCGTCGCCGGCATAGATGCGGCTCATCACCAGGGGCTGGTATGTGCGCAGGCCGTCGAGCGAGGGCAGGTCGGCGGCGTATTCCTGGTATTTGGTCCACGCCACCAGCCCGGCGGCGCCGGCGCCCAGCATCAGCATGACCGTCAGAACCGCGAAGATGCCGCGCACCGCCGCCAGGATGCGGCTGCCCCAGCCACGCCGACGTGGCCGCGCCGCAGCAGCGGGTGCCGCGGCGAGGGGAGCGGCCAGACGGTCTTCAGGCGACGGCATATGAACCAAGCCCCTCGGGGTCGCTGCCAGCGCGCAGCCGGCGCCGCCGCTGCTGCTGTTACCCGGCGATATGTGTCAGATGATTCTCTGACGTGAAATAGGTGTCGATGGCACGATGCAAGGCCACCGCCACGGTCGCACGATGGGCGGGTTCGCGCAACGCGGCCTCATCCGCGCGATTGGACATGAAGCCCATTTCGACCAGCACGCTCGGGATGTCGGAGGCTTTCAAGACCGCGAATGCGGCATGGCGGGCCGGGTTTTCCAGCAGCTTCACGTCCCGCCCAAGGCTGTTGACGGCGCTTTGCTGCAGCCGCGCCGAACCGGCCCGCGTCTCGTGCTGCACGAGGCTCACCAGGATTTGTGCGACGTGCGGCGAAATGCCGTGCACTTCGACACCGCCAAAGCGGTCCGCCGCATTCTCGCGCGCCGCCAGCGCCGCGCTCTGCGCGTCCGAGGCGCTGCTCGCCAGCGTGTAGACGCTTGCGCCACGCACGCCGTGATCCACCAGGGCATCGGCGTGGATGGACATGAACAGATGCGCCCCCTTGGCCTGCGCCATGCCCACGCGGTCATCGAGCGGAATGAAATCGTCGGTCTGCCGGGTCAGTGCCACGCGGTAGCGGCCGCTTTCGCGCAGCAGGCGGGCCAGTTCCTCCGCGGTCCCGAGGGCGACATGTTTCTCGAACGTACCGGAGACGCCGATCGCCCCGGGATCCTTGCCGCCGTGGCCGGGGTCCAGCATGACCAGCGGCAAACCACCTGCCCTGGCGCGCGGCGCGGTAGTCGCGGCGGCGCGCCGTGCCGCATCCGCCCGCGCGGTGGCGGGCAGCAGCAATGCGGCGCCGAAACCGTGACCAAGCAGCAAACGGCGCGTGAAGGCAGGGTCGCCAACCATGACGTCTACCTAACACACCGCATGCAGAGTTTGCGATTAGTCATTGATTAATCGTCTTTCATGTGGTGTCGGCGCCACATCCGCGCCGTAACGTGTGCAGCAGACCTACCCTTGCGGACCGGGCGGCTTTGCTTCATGTGGAAGCCAGCATGGGCTCGTTCGGGGCGCATGCTCGCGCCCTGTGCGCCAGGATACATCCCCGCGCCGATCGGCCGCGGGGCAGCACGCTGAAGGCCATGGCAGTCCAAACGTTCGCCGCATTGCCGCCCCGCCAGTCCGCTTTGCGGGCGGGGAATGCGCGCCGCCTGCCTGCCCGGCCGCCTCACCCACCCTTATCGGCCCGCCAGGCCGCGCCCCCATCGGGTTGCCGCGCGGCTTGCTGGCCCCGGAGTTTGCCTCTTTATGACCAAGCGTATGCTCATCGATGCCACCCATGCGGAAGAAACCCGCATCGTGGTGCTGGAAGGTAGCCGACTCGAGGATTTCGACGTCGAGACCCAGTCCAGGAAGCAGCTCAAAGGCAATATCTATCTCGCCAAGGTTGTCCGCGTGGAGCCGAGCCTCCAGGCGGCCTTCGTCGAATATGGCGGCAACCGCCATGGTTTCCTGGCGTTCAGCGAAATCCACCCCGACTATTATCAGATCCCCGTCGCGGACCGGCAGCGCCTGCTGCAAATGCAGGAGGAAGAAGCACGCGCCGAGGAGGATGAGGATGAGCATCCTGGCGATGCGGCGCCGGCCGCCAACGGCCATGTTCCGGCCCAGGCGCTCGCGGTCGACAACGAGTTTGTGCGCAGCGAGGAAGCCCCGCCTGAAGCGGTGGAGCAGCCGGAGGCCGATGCGGTGGCGCCGGACGCCGAGCCGGTAGCCGAGCCGGCGATTTTCGAGGCGGATGCCGCCGCGCCGGGCGCGCCCGAGGCGATTGCTACCGATGTCGCGGCGGACGAAGGCCTCGGCTCGCGGGTGCAGGAACTGCCGCCGAGCGATACCCCGCCGCCCGAAACGATCGGCGGGGAGA
This sequence comes from Rhodospirillales bacterium, assembly GCA_015654825.1. Taxonomy (GTDB): domain Bacteria; phylum Pseudomonadota; class Alphaproteobacteria; order Acetobacterales; family Acetobacteraceae; genus CAJCIS01. The sequence continues at coordinate 837 of JAATGE010000223.1, read as the reverse complement.
GCGACGCCGGCGACGACGCGCGGGAACGCCGCCAGCCGCCGCGCTTCATGCGCAATTACAAAATCCAGGAAGTGATCCGCCGCCGGCAGATCATGTTGATCCAGGTGGTCAAGGAAGAGCGCGGGACCAAGGGCGCAGCGCTGACGACCTACATCTCGCTGGCCGGCCGCTACTGCGTGCTGATGCCGAACTCGCCGCGCGGCGGCGGCATTTCGCGAAAAATCACGTCAGCGACCGATCGGCGGCGGCTGAAGGAAGTTACTTCCGAGCTCGATATTCCGCGCGGCATGAGCCTGATCGTGCGCACCGCCGGCGCCAACCGTCCTAAGCCGGAAATCAAGCGCGACTGCGAATATTTGTTGCGGCTGTGGGACGACATCCGCGACCACACGCTGCATTCGGTGGCGCCGGCGCTGATCTACGAAGAAGCCAACCTGATCAAGCGTGCCATTCGCGACGTCTATTCGCGCGACGTGGACGAAGTGATCGTCGACGGCGAGGATGGCTGGAAAGCCGCGCGCGACTTCATGCGCATGCTGATGCCGACACACGTAAAGAAAGTGCAGCTGTGGCGCGACGGCGGTGCGCCGCTGTTCGCCCGCCAGCAGGTGGAAGCACAGCTCGACGCGATGCTGAGCCCCACGGTGCAGTTGCGATCCGGCGGCTACCTGGTGATCAACCAGACCGAGGCGCTGGTGGCGATCGACGTCAATTCGGGCCGCTCCACGCGCGAACGCGGCATCGAGGAGACCGCGACGCGCACCAACCTGGAGGCCGCCGACGAGGTGGCGCGGCAGTTGCGGCTGCGCGACCTCGCTGGCCTGATCGTGATCGATT
>JAATGE010000067.1 GCA_015654825.1 Rhodospirillales bacterium | reverse complement strand
GCCGTGTCCAGGGCGCGAAAATAAGGGCAGGAAGGCTAGGGCTCTGCCCTGGACCCGCTGGTGACAAGTCCCCAGACCCCCATTCATGAGGAACTGCGGGGGGAACGGCGAAGACTGAAATCCGTGTTTGGTATGGGCTTCGCCGGGGAGACGAGGAAAAGCCGCGCAGCGCTAATGGGGGTCTGGGGCCTCAGGCCCAGCGGGCCCAGGGCAGAGCCCTGGCCTTCTTTCCCCTAACCTTCCAATACCGCAGCCTCCCGAGGCGTGCCCTTGCCCGACAACGAGCGCTGAATATCGACGAACAAATGCGCGGTCAGGTCGGCTCTCAGCGCCGCCCAATCCTCCGCGTCGTCCTCGATTGCGTCATATTCCTCGCGCGCAACATCGAGCGTCGCCAGTACCTGTTCGGTATTGCCGACAATCCAGGCGAAATGAAGTTGCTCGGCGTCGCCGCCGGTCAGCCGCAGTTCGCTCTGATCCGCCATCGGCGCGCCGCCGACGTTGGCGATGATCGACATTTTCAGTAATTCGAGGGTTATGTCGTCGAGCGAGAACTCGGCAGCGATCAGTTTTTCCCGCAGCGCGAACCAGCCGAATACCAGCCGCGGCTTGAGCCCCTCGCCGATTTCGCGCGCTTCCTCCGGTGCGTCCGGGCCGAACGCCAGGTCGTAGGCAGTTTGCGCTTCCTGCTCCGCTTCCTGCCAGTGCGGCAGCAATTCCGATGTCTCCACCAGGATCCATTGACCGCGGCCGATATCGAGGTAGGTCAGATGCGCCGGCAGGCGCAGCGCGGTACCGCATTTTTCGCACTTCGTTGCCTGGAAGCTGCCATCAAGGATCGCCGCGCGCAAATCCGCGCGCCGGTCCGCGTTTACGCTGGCGGCCAGTTTGACGACGTTTTCCGCACCGCATTTGCCGCAGATTGCCGTTGCCTGATTGAATACCGACATGATGTCGCTCCTTTGCGTCAGGCTTTCGCCGAATACATGTATTTCGCGGCGGTCTTGTCCACGCTCGCCGGCGGCTTGGTTTTCTTGAACCAGGTGTAGGCATAAAGTTCCGCGAACCATTCAGCCGGCGCGCGGAACTGGTAGTCGCGCACCTCGGTGCCAGTACGGGCATTCGGATCGTAACTGACCCATTCGCCGTCGTACGACTCATGATAGGCACGGCTGTCCAGCGTAACGGTACTGCCTTTGCCCCAAGGCCAGTTATTCGAGCGAATCTTCACGGCCTTGTTCAGTTGCGCCTTGACGAAGCCCCACTCGGTGGGATCCATCGTTCCCGGCTTTTCCGAATCCTGCGTTTCAGTGACGGACACGGCTTTCGTGTTGGGGTCCTGCACCGCGCCCTTGGTCAGCGCTGTGCGCAGCAATGCCTTCAAGGCGTTGTCGCTCGCCTTCAGGGCGGTTCCCGCGGAGGCCTTCAAATCCTTCAGCAGCGCCGCGACCACCTTGTCTTCCGTTTCGATTTCCCACTTGCCGCACCCGGCGTTCTGCATGTTCTTGGCCATGACGCGGTATTTGGCGTCCACCGCGTGGCCGATTTCGTGCAGCGAGTTGATGCTGAACGCATTCATCGGCAGTTTCGTCTGTGGGTTCCCGGGGTCCTGGTACTCCCAGGTTTCGGCTGAACCGAATGTGCCCATCGAGACGCGTGCCAGGCCCTCGTTGTACGAGGCACCCTTCGAGCCAGGTCTGTAGTTCAAGATTTTCAGGCTGTCCTGGCTGCTTTGCTGCACGGGCAGCCGGTCCATCATGTCGTAGAACTGGTCGAAGTGTGAATTGGTCATGCCTGCGGGCAGGGTGATGGTAAGGCCAAAGCGTTTCTCCAAGGCCGCCTTGAACACTTCCTGGCGCTTTTCTTCGGCCTTGGCGGCAATCGCCTCGTCGATCACTCTGCGTATGTAGGTATCCAGAACGACGGCAAATTGCGTTTTCTTGTTTACATTGGTTTGAATATCGTTTTTCCCCTTGGCCGAGTTCCACTCGCCAAGCTGTTTCAGCAGGTCGGTTTTCGTTTCGCCATCGGTTAGTGCGCCGATGGCACTCGTGGCCGCGACGCCTAGCGCCGTGAGCTTGTCGCCCGGCGCTGCATCGTTCACCGGCTTCAGCGCCGCCGCTTTCTGGGCCGCCAACTCGATCTTTTCCGCGTCTTCCATGATTGCGCGCACATTCGCATCGAGCGTGCGCAGCGCGGTCTTCTTCTTGGCGGGGTCGGCCTCTTTGTCACATTCGATTTTCTGCTTGTCCCACTCGGCCAGCCGCTCGATCAGTGCGGTTTTGTCGGTGCCGTTCGCCAGCGCGTCCACGGCCGCCTTGGCACCCTTGCGGATTTCGGTCAGCCCGTCCGCCGAGCCTTTGTTGAATTTCTCGGTCAGCGCGTTCTGGGCGGCCTTCGTCGCCTCGGCCGCCTTGTCGCGCGCCGCCGCCAGGCCGGCGAGCCTGGCATCCGGCGAGGCCGCCGAATTCGCGTCAAGCTGCGCCTTCGCCACCGCCTCCTGCACCTTCTTCGCCGTCGCGGCTTCGGTTGTCAGCTCGGTGCCTTTCAGGCCCTGCTTGCCACGTTTCAGTTTTGCAAGGGCCTTGGTCAGTGCCTCATCCAGCAGATTTCCGGCATCGGTATAGGCGGTCGTCAGGGTCGACATATCCGTCGTGAAAGCCTTGAGCTTCTCGTTGGCCACGGCGTAGTCGTCTTGCTCAACCGCCTTCTCTGCTTCGGCGGCGCGGTCTTCAGCGGTTTTTTCCGCGCTCGCCACGGCGCCATCGATGCCGGTGAGGCCACGCGTCTTGTCCACCGAGGCGGTGAGCTTCTCATGCAGCGGATAAAACGCCTCGTCGAACAATTTCTTGGCGGCAACACGTTCATCCGAGACGCTCTGAGCCGACTTCAGCGCGTCGTCCAACGCCGCGCCGGCCTGGGTGAAATTCTTTGCCTTCGCCGCGTCCGTCATATCGGACAGGCGTGTTTCCATTGATTCTTTGGCCAGCCGAGCCTTTTCCGTGGCCGGCGGCAGGCTGCGGGCCAGCTCGATCGTATCCATGGACTCGCTGAGCCGCTTATTGAAGGCCCCTTCCCCGCGCTCCGTACCGACCGACGGCCCCTTCGGCGCGTCATCCTTGGGCGTGGTTCCGTCCTGCCATTGCGGTTTCGGCGTGCGCGCCTTGCCCAGGAACGCGCCGCTGCGGTCGCGGCCCGGCACATCGACCCGCAGTTCCGCCTTGATCCAGTTCCTGCGGTCCTGCTCGCCCTTGTCCTGCTCGATCACGTCGTCGCCAGTTTGCGTTTCGGACATGCTTATCCTCCCCTCGTCAATGCGAGCATCAGGCTTATTTCGGAATCAGTGCACCGATGCGGAGAGCGCGGCCAGTGTCACCGTTATGGTCTGTTGAATCCCCAGCGGTACGAAGGGGTTATGGTCCAGCGCCGCAATGCTTTTGTCCTGGGCCAGGAACGATTGATAGCGCGCGATCGCCGACTTCGCCTCGGCGACCAGCTTGGTGCGCTCCGCGGGATCGGTGGCGTTCGTGGCCGCATCAAGCTTGTCGGCCAATTCCTCGTCCAACGCTTCCAACATCGGCGCGACGCGCTTGCTGTAGGCATCCGCCAGGGCGCCCTCCATATCCGCGTCCTTGTAATAGGTCAGGATTTCGGTGCGGAGTTTCTCCACCTCGCTTTCCATCTTCTTGCGCGCCGCGATCCAGGCCAGGCGGGATTTTGCATACGCAACCGCCCCGGTGGGGGAACCGCCGGTCGGCTGTGGACCTTTCGCACCACCCTCCAGAGCCGTTTTCAATGCGGCGATTTGTTTCGCCGCATCTTCAAGGCCGCCGCCCTTCAAAGCCGTGTTGGCGTCGCCGGCAAGCTTCATCAGCTTCGCCTTCAATGCGTCGTCGGCGCCCGCGGCTGTGCCGATTTTTGCGATCAAGTCCCCGAGCCCGCGCTTTAGCGTGGCAGCGTCGGGTGGGGGGGCAGCCTGCGG